>NZ_JAMYQF010000027.1:0-75685 GCF_040320745.1 Mesorhizobium sp. M0621
TCAGCCTGCCAGCAGTGGCGCGCTGATCAGCCCGGCCCATGCCGGAGAGCACGGCGACCAATGCCGCCAGCTACACCACGCCGCGGGACACGATCGCGTCCATCAACGTGACCCGATTGAACTCGTGTCCTTCGGCGCGAAGAAACACCTCCATTTGTATCTCTGGTAGGCCTCGAACTTCATATGGGGAATGATCCGTTCGATAGAACGTCATTAAACGCTCACAGAGATGGTAGCGGTCATCGGGGAGGCTTGGCACGCTCTCTAGGGATGAACCACTCCTGCTCTTGTGGCTCATTCATATATGCGGGGCGAGACAGCCTGACGAAATACCCGTCTTTCGTCTCCCTGACCTGGCTGGGGTCTATCGGATGGCAATCTTTGTTGCCGCAGCAATCTGATTGCATAACCGGGTCTTTTTTGCCCGTGTACCAGTCGGCATCTGCGTTGCCAGCTAAGACAAGCCAACG
Source organism: Mesorhizobium sp. M0621 (assembly GCF_040320745.1). Lineage (NCBI taxonomy): Bacteria > Pseudomonadati > Pseudomonadota > Alphaproteobacteria > Hyphomicrobiales > Phyllobacteriaceae > Mesorhizobium > Mesorhizobium sp. M0621. The sequence continues at coordinate 471 of NZ_JAMYQF010000027.1, forward strand.
CCATCGCGATCCATCTTCGTGGCTGTCTCATGGCATCCCCTCGTATTTCGGTATAGCTCATATAGCGATGTCTAATTATCAGCTTGAAACCGTGCCAACGGTTTTCCAACCATATGATCGCCTTTTCTAAGCCTACGACTCCATAGCCACGATCGGGGCCTTGGCTCCGGAATGCTGTCCTCGCAAAGCTAGCGTGGAAAACAATTCACTCACGGCGTTCGAATTGCAGGAGTAGTAGATCCACTTGGTGTACCGGCGGATATCCACCAGTCCGAGCTTCCGCAGCTTGGCCAGATGCTGGGAGAGCGATGTCTGGCTGATGTTTGCCCGCACGGCGAGGACATTCACGGAGGTCGCTTCGTTGAGCAAATGAGCTAAGATCAAAAGCCAAGGTGGGCTCCCCACAGCCATCAAAAAATCAAGCTGTCTTCTTGGCATTGATTGTCAAATGAGTTGAGATCAACCGAATGCCCCTGAGCCGCCGTGCGCCGGCCATGGAGCACATGCAGCTAAACGGGTTCAAGGCAAATCTGAGATCGCCAGCCGCGCGCCGCCCAACCAGGCGGGCTGACGTAGCGCGTCTTATTGAACAAGGGGTAGCTCTGGTTTCGCCGTCGCTTTGCTCAGATCGAAATTGGCTGGCAGGTGGACCTGGGTGTTCTCAGTCGCCGCGGTGGTCATCCTATCAACCGGTACGATTATCACCATTTTCACATGCTGTTCCGGCCACAGCGGTTTTCCGAAAAGGAAGAACACGCCTGCCATAACGCAGATCAGGAGAAGCGTTGCTAATGTGTTCGCGATGATCTCACCAGGCAGCATCCAACCTCCAATGATGAGCACCCGCCAGCGTGCGAAAATGACAAGTGCTCATCAACCGACGATGAGGGGCCTTATGAACGTCGGTCGATACCCAATCAGGAATCGATTTGAATGTTCCGCACCTCGGACTATTGCCGCGCAGGATAGGGACTTCAGTCCGACAAAGAACGCTGTTGGGGCACACCCATCCCCCCAATATGCCTGCCCTTTCCAGGAGCCCGCTGCCGGAGTTGGAACCAAAGTGTGACGGGACCGTTTGAGGCGACTTGAGGGCTTGCCGCGGGTGATCGTTGAAGACGAGCCGTTGTTGCTCGACCTTGAGACGGCGTTGCAGGAAGCTCGGTTTGACGTAGCCGCATTTCCCGATCCGGTTGAGGCAGTAGCCCCGTTTGACACCGACCCGAGCAAATTCAAGGCTCTCGTAACAGACATCCGCCTAGGTCTGGGATCTACGGGTTGGGATAGCACGTCATGTGCGGCAGGCGCATTCGACCATTCCCGTCGTTATGTTAGCGGCGACGGTGCGGTGCAGCTGGGAGCCGAGGTGTGGGCAACAGCATCATGATCTCGAAGCCGTTCTTTTCACCGCAGATCATCACTGCGGTGTGCACTCGTTGAAGGATGAGCCCGCGCTGGGTCCAAACTAGCCGAGTTGAAAACTCACGTTCTCCGGCCGACCCGACGCCCCGATATCAATACGCGCCAGATAGGCCGTGACGACGCTGGCCAGTTCAGTCGTGCCGAACCTAGACGAGAAAGCCCGCTGCCTCTCATGAGAATCGAGCGGTGACGGCGGCCGGGCCGACCGGCGTGATGGTGCGCCGCAGCTTGTGATGCGCTCCTGGCATAGACTAAAGTCCACGCAAGACACCTAGGGGTGAGTGTTAGAACGCACTAATGCAGTGATTCTGCACGGACGGGGGGCACGCTGGCTTATCAAATCAAGGAGTTCTTGGCTGGCCGAGTGACTGCCGAATATCGCTCCGCCGAGCCAACAGCTCTTAGTGCCGCCCAGATGGCGACGGGGCGAATGGTCACGTGCCATACATCGGGAAACTTTTTCCTGGAGGTCACGGAGATGACCAGCGGTCGCATGTTTGCGTTCCAGTACGCCGACCTGCTCTACTGATCTGCGCAAGTGGCAAAGCGCAAGAACCCGCTGCCTCGGGGGGGAGAGCAGCGGGCCACTGCAGCCGGAAAGGGCAAAGGGGGGTGAAAGCAATTCCGGCAGCGCGGAAACAAACGGCGCGGCTGAAATTTTGTTCCCTGCGAAAACGCAAAAAGCCCGCCACTGAGGAAGCAGTGACGGGCCAACCAAGGCTTACGGTCGCTGGCCAGCAGCGCCCAGGAAGGGACGCTGCTTTTCGTCCAACTTTCCGCCTGGTATCCGGTTCCACGGACAAACAAAAAAGGCCCGCCACCAATTGGCAGCGGGCAGGTGCTCATAGAAGGAAAATGCACTGCACGAGAACAGTGCAGCTTCAAAATTTCCTGGTCGACGAGATGTTCCAGGCAAAGCGACAATTTTTGTCGACGGATAAAGGCCACTGCCTTTTACGATGGGACTTTGGTCCCGTTGGGTTTCAGACTGAAGCCCGGCATAGGAACGTTTGGCCGGGCGCCGAGTTCGAATGACTGGCGCGCAGACGATGGTGCTGGCGCCAGATTACAAGAGGAGAAAAACCATGAGGATGCACCTTACCAGCGCCGCAGCGGCGCTTTTGCTGTTGGCCGGCGTCGGCGCGGTTGCGGCGCAGGATGTTGTCATCACGCCGGAGCAGGACACCGTCGTGCGCGAATACGTGAAGAAGCAACCGCTTGCTTCTGTAAAGATTCCGGGCGTGGAGTTGAACGTCGGCACGGCCCTACCAGACACGGTCGAACTGCACGAGGTCCCCAACGTCAAGTATCGTTATGTGGTGGTCGACAACCGCACGGTGCTGGTGGATCCGGGAACCCGCAAAATTGTTAAGGTCTACGACTGAACGATTGCAATCGCCCGCTGCCAGCCATGGCAGCGGGCGACGCTTTGCTCAGATCGAAATTGGCTGGCAGGCGGACCTGGGCGTTCTCAGTCGCCGCGGTGTTCATGCTATCAACCGGCACGGTGATCACCATTCGGACATGTCGTTCAGGCCACAGCGGTTTTCCGGAAAGGAAAAACACGACCGTAATAACGCAGATCAGGAGAAGGGTTGCGAACGTGTTCGCGATGATCTCACCAAGCAGCATCCAACCTCCGAGGCACCCGCCACTAGGCGTGCTACAATGACGGGCGCTCATCAACCGACGATGAAGGGACTGATGTTCGCCGGCAGGCACCCAATGAGTGACCGAGCCAAATGTTTCGCGCTTGGGACCTCTGCCGTTCAGCACCTAAGTCGCAATCTGACGGAAGCATGGCTACCTCCGAACGCGATAGATCCCATAAATCTCGGATTTGCTCCTCGGCGAGGACAGATTTCCTTCCACTAACAGCTGGTGAAATTTTGTCGGAACCTCCGGCCCGTTTTTACGCTGCTCTGCGGGAGGTCAGTGGCGGGAAGATTGTCTTGCAAATCTTTGCAGTAGAGTAGTCGCGAGCAGCACGAGCACTCTTGAATTGGTCCCGTCCGCGACTAGGCGGCAGGTCCGACGTTAGCGAAGACACGATCCGCGACCGGCAACTGTCTTCTCGAAGTCATTGATACGGACAGCGGTCGGCGGCTGTTCGATCGCTTATGACGAAGCTTCCGACCTCGGACCGCCGATAGTTTGGCGGTGCCACGATGGACTAGTCGAATGTGCTCATTGCCATATCCTCCGTTGAGCAACACGGATACGAGGAGCGCCAGAAAGCCGGCGCTCCCTGACGGCTTCATCGATTTGGGAACTGTCCCGTCCACAGTACGTCAAGAGCTCCTCCCAGGACGATTATCAAAAATGATCGCTGGAACGCCTACCGGTCGAGGGCGTTGCCATTGCCATGGTGCGCGACGCTCCCTGATCGCGCCCGATGAAGTTGCCAAAGGGGAATACGATCATGACGATGACACGCGAGGACATCCTGGCCGTGCTAGGTCCGACCGACGAGACGCTGCTCGCAGAGATTCTCGCCACCGGGGCGTCAGCCGAGGAATTGCGGGAAGCATGGGCCTGGCTCAACGGCGACGAGGCGCTGATGAGTGAAGGGCGGCCGCTACCGGGCACGCGCGTCGCGGCGCTGATAGACCTGCTGGACCCTGACGAACAGGTTGGATGAAGCCGGTCTTCCGTCATCCGCGTCATGGGCCGCCCCCTTGGCGGTTCCGGAGAGGCGAACCATCGCGTGGCCGCAGTGGTTGCCCGATTGCTTGCTATCAAAATACGATCAGAACAAGAGGACGTGATGAACGACCTGCGATTCCGCGACTTGCGCGATATCCCGGACCAGGAACGGCTCGCCGCAGCAAAGGCTAACAGTGGCAACAGCGCAGTTGTCACGCGATCCTCCCGATTCCGCGGGATCAAATTCCTGTCTCTTCCGTCATCCGTTCTAATCCGACGGGAGAGGTAGGCCTTGCCATTTCACGGGCGAGCCTACGGATCCGCGCTCAATGATGGTGGTCGGCAAAATGAGCCTTCCTGGCGCTCGTGTTTCGCCCTTCAGGCGTCGAATGAGCAGTTCCGCGACATTTTTGCCAAGCACATAGACAGGTTGATCGACGACCGAAATAGGCGGGGTTGTGACCTTGGTCCAATCCGCATCATGGAAGGTGATCAGCGAAATATCCTCGGGAATCCGCAAGCCTCGCTGCCGGATAATCCTGAATATCTCCAGTGCGATGAGGCTGCCGGAGGCAAGGATCGCCGTCGGCGGGGCCGTCTGCGACAGCAAGCTTCTCGGCGACGCCGCGCGTTTCCTCGGGGCTTGTTGCGCAAGGCGAGCGTAACATTCGGGCCGCCATCATCAATGAGTTCCGTATCGAGCCCCATGATTGCTCGGCTCGATGCAATCTCCTCTGTGAGGAACTGCGTTTGATGCTCGCCGATGGCTGCATTCATCAGCAAGACCAACGCCGGATATATCGGCACGTGTCGCCAATCGATGGTTCAGGCTGAGCCTCGGCATTCTTCGGCAGGTTCCAGTGCAAACCGCTATGAGGTTAGCACAAGATCGTCACGATGATGGGAAAACCTAAGACATGGCCGGGGTCGAAGCCTCTGACCATACGGCGAAGGGCGACGTCCGAAGCAGGCCGTTGGATGAGGCCGGCCCTCAGAGCCATGCCAGCAGGTTAAAGGCGCTGCAGGGCGCCCGTGTGCTATTCCGCGCGCCATAGATAGGAGGCTGTCCTGCCCGCGGCATCAGGATGACGGTCCCGACGAAAGCAGCCTGGAGAGCCAGGTTCATTATCAGCCAGCGGTTGGTTCTGCCGCGTTCCGTTCCGTCGCTCGGGGCCTGTGCAGGGCATCCGGCGTCACAACATGCCTTCCCTTGTCAGAACGCCGAACCTGCGGAAAACGCCGCGCATCCGGTTCAGTGCAGCAGAACAGTTCTCAGCCAAGCCGAGAACCTGCTTCCGCGAATGGTCCTACGCACCCTGACGGCGGCCCAACTGGCTTGCATCGTAGTCCCGACGTGACAACTGCAGACGATTTCGTGCAGTTGCCAGTCGCCCAGCTGGAAAAAGCGTTTTGCCTCCCCATAGCTGTCATCCTGGAGACCCGATGCACGCAGCAGCGGATCCTCGAATGCAACGGTAATCGCCGATCCGGCGGTGCGTGCTTCCTCACGGACTTTGGGATGCAGATGTTCAGTGCCAACAAGCGCTCCAAGGGATCGCGAGGGGTCCCGTTCGAGAAGCTCCGCCCAACGTTCGATCCTTTGTGTTCTGGTCATAACGGCGCTTTGCGCCGTGGGATTAACATCTGCGATTGTCTGCAGTTCGTGGAGGGACTGGTGTTTCATGGTTCGGCTCCTGTTGGTCGCAGCATCCCCCCTTTTCTTAGGAACTATCGCGACGCGATATCCTGACAAGAGCGTCGCCGAAAAGGAGTTCCATTAACCGCGTAACGGTCGGTCCCAAGACAACCTCAAGCAGGATAAGGAAGCCGGCGACGTGTCTAGATTCGGCGCTGACACGCCGATGGAACGACCGGCACTCAGGCTAAATCACCGGCGAGATCTAGGTCGATGACCAGCAAGCCGTTTTCGAGTTTGCCCCGACAATGCTCACATGATCGGCGAGTTCGAAACGGCGCAGGAACGGCCTCAGCGCCAGGGCCACGATGAAGCGATGCGCTGGTAGAGGGGCCCGCTCCTTCTCCGGCGGGTTCAAGCATCGGCCTTTGCGGTCGTTCTCGGTCCAGCCGGTAGCTGAAGTCACTCCACGTCGACGCGATTGTCGTGTAGGCGGCGCAGTGTATCCATGCCGGCGTCAAACGTCACCGGCTTGGCGACGCTAATGGCGTTCGCGGCCCAGGTAGGGCATCGACAGCGCTGGATTCGACGCAAAACATCGACGCAAATATGCGACAACCTAAAGGAACATCTATCGATTCACGGCGTTAGCGAAGTTGGCCCGCTAGGTGCCAACTGCGGCGGGCTTTGGAGGAACCCATGATCCGTGCCATCTCTCCGCTCCACCTTTCCCGTCGCCGCGCATTGCAGTTTGGGCTGGGAGCTAGTCTCGTCGCTACGACGGGCTTGTAGCCAGTTTCTCGCGCCCGTGCCCAGAAGGAAGTGCAAGACGAGGACATTTTCCGCTTTGCCCTCAACCTGGAATACATGGAGGCCGAATATTATCTGCGCGGCACGACGGGAAAAGGCATCGACGCCGCCGATGCCGGTTCGAAGCCCGGCGACGTCGTTGGGGGAAAGAAAGTGTCCTTCGAAACACCCGCCATCGGCGAATTCATGCAGGAAGTTTCTGAAAACGAACTCGCACACGTTCGATTCTACCGCAAGACGCTTGGAACGAAGGCCGTCGACAGGCCGGCCATCGATTTCGATGCGGGGTTCAAGGCGGTTGCGGAGGCAGCTGGCCTCGGGCCGGACTTCGACCCCTTCGGCAACGAAACGAACTTCGTTCTCGGCGGCATGCTGTTCGAGGATGTCGGGGTCACCGCCTATGCCGGCGCTGCGACGATTCTGAAGAACAAGGACTTCCTGGCCGCCGCCGCCGGCATATTGGCGGTCGAGGCCTACCATATGGGAATGGCGCGTTCCACTCTGTATCGGAAGGGAGAGAAAGCTTGGAAGGCCGCCAACGCAGTCTCAGACGCCCGAGACAAGATCGATGGATCGGCGGATAAGGACCAAGGCATCCAGGTTGACGGAAAAGCCAATATCGTTCCGTCGACGCCTGATGCGATCGCGTTCACAAGAACGCCGCAAGAGGTGCTGCGGATTGTCTATCTCACCGACAAAGACGGAGTGAGCAAGGGCGGCTTCTATCCGGAAGGGATGAACGGCACGCTCAAGAGCACCTGAACCAAGAGGCGCAGCAGGCACACGAGTGGCACTGCAGCGGCCCCGCTGCGGACGAACCCAGGCGACGGACGCGCTTCCAGAGCGGTTCGCGCTTCTTCTGATTCAAACGTTGATGAATGCCGAGCCGACAGAAGCCGGTGCCGCATTCTGCGTATCAGCGACAAAGCAGGCTTTCTCGGCTCCTGCTCGCCGAGCAGATCGAAGTCGGCACGAAGGCCTTCGTCTTGAGCAACGCCGTCGATGGGCCGCTGCGATATTTGCTCTCCCGGTGTTTTCGAGACAAGCCTTTAAGTCCCGCCTGCTCCACGAGTGGACGATTGCCTTTGCCTCGTTGGGGAACCGCCTGGCTGAATTGGAGGCGCTGGTCTCGCCGTCAACTATCGCGCTCTCCACCTCGAGCTCGCCGACGGCTTTCGCGAGTCTACTTGGACGTGCAGTCGAGACCGCGGAAGATGCGCACGCCGCCGGCGGCGTCCCTGACGATCTGCCAATCGCGCCGTATTTTACGTGCTCGACATCACCTCGACTGACCCGCCTCGACGACCCTGCGCTGCCGAAGGAACCGAAGTCTCGCATCATCGTTTGATGGGATCAACGGGAGTGTGGCTCGCGCAGCGCCCCGTCAAGCCGGAGCAAGCGATCGCCATTACAGTGTGCGGCGCCTATCGCCGGTGGAGGCACAATTGGAGCTTCGCGGTCGCCTCTGGGTTATTGCGGTGCCGCTCCTGTTCATGATCGGCGGGCTTGTCATTCGATATGCTGCATTCGCCTCAGTATCAGTAGAACCAGGCTTCGAAGCTTATGCGCATGCGCTCTGCAGGTGGGATTGCCAGTGGTATGTGGATATTTCCCAATACGGCTATGAGCGTTTTCCCATTCCAAACCAAAGCAATGTTGGACGCTGGGGCTTCTTTCCATTGTATCCCATGCTCGTGACGGCGCTTCGGTTTGTTTTCCCCTTTCCCGCGATCCTGGTCGGAATGATCGCCTCGATTGCATGCAGCTACGTCGCATGCCTTGTGGCATGGCCACTGCTGGAGAAGAACATGCGCGCCTATGTGTTGTATTGCGCTTTCCTGCTTAGCGGCCCTTTCTCCTTTCATTTCACCACTTTCCTTACCGAACCTCTTTTCGTGCTCTTAACTTCGTGCGTCTTTTTGGCACTCAAGCGCTCCAACTATCTGGCCGCTGGCGTTTCATCCGCTTTGCTGTCGGCAACGAGGCTGGTCGGGGTCCTTGCTGTGTTTGCAACCGTGATTCAAATGTTCAGGCAGCACCGCCAGCAGGGCGGATCGGTGGTGTCTTTCCCACGATGGCTGCTTGGTCGTCCGGATATGCTTGTGGCAATCTTCATCTCGCCAGCCGGTTTGTTTGCTTACATCATCTTTTTGCATGTCACGGTCGGGGACGGCTTTGCATTCTTGCACGTCCAGCGCGCGTTTGGGCGGGTGGCCGGCAATCCGCTGCTTTTCCTATGGGACGGACTCTCTTCCGTACCGACGGTAGGGTGGCTGCCCACCGCGCCGCAATGGAGCGCTCTCGCGGCGGTCACCGGATTGACGCTATCGGTCGTTCTGGCGGCTCGCCGGCAATACGGCGCTGCGTTCTTTTGCGCAATCAGCATTATCCTACCATTGATTACGAACCTGGCTTCCATGGTCAGATATGTCATTGGGCTTGCGCCCCTGATTATGTTGGTTGCCGTCCTGCTGTCAGCGTCGAAGCTGATCTATCTCGTGGCCTTGGCTCTCTTCCTGAGCGCTTGTTATTTCATGACTGTGGCGTGGATCGGAGGCTACCTTGCCCTGGTCTGACCCGCTGGAATCCCATGGACGTGCTGTCTCGATTGTCGGCTACGCTATCGCGGCGGCTCTGGCCGTGTCCGAAATTATCATCCTCGCGCTCGCCCTCAATCCAAATGTCGACGCTGATTATCGAGCCTACTACATCGATCGGACAACGACGTGCCTCAACCGCGATGCCGTTGGCACTTACACTCTTGGCCAGACGGTGTCGTTCCGGTCCGACGGCGCGAAACAAGCAGCCGGCATGCTAGTCTGTGGTTGGTCGGGCCCGGTAGCCGACGGAACCCATTCGCTGGGCGAAACCTCTCGGCTACGACTGGCAATACCGTCGCTTCGCAACGGGCTTACGGCAACGCTACAAATGTCAGCCGTCATTCGTCCACCACAGATCACACAAAGGGTAATGATCTCGGTGAACGGCGCTCGGGTGCACGAGGTAACACTGTCGAGCAAAGAACCGAAGGCGATCTCGTTCACGATCCCGCACGCAACGTTTGCCAGCGCACAGATACTCGAAATGACATTCGACTATCGCGACGGGATTCCGCCCAGCCCGGCCGCAAGCAACATCTACAAACGCTCCATCAAGTTGGTATCGTTGAGGCTGGACGCTGGTTAGACGTCAATCTCTCTGCCAATTAGGCGTCAGCCATCGCCGGACTGATCGGGAATGCGTTCTGCAAAAACCCATCGGTCGAGCACGACGAAATTGATCACTGGCACAAGCAAGCAGGTAATCATAATGGGAATGATGAGCGGCAGGCCCAGCTTCGCCGTCAACAGCGCCGGCGCACCATAGGCGATGACCGAGCCGATTGCCGCCAACAAAAGAAAACGCGGAGCTTCCGATCTATGCGGTCCGCTCGACATGAAGGTTATGGACCTATGTGCGAGATAGGAAAACAGGCCGGCGGCCCCGTAAGCCGCAAGGGACGCCTCGACGGGGCTGAAGCCGAACCGTTCCGATTTGACAAAAGCGCCCGCCAAGACAGCATACAGGATTGTGGCGGCGATGCCGACCAGGCCGAAGCGCGCCAGAAGCTTATATTCAGACACGCGCACTACACGCATATTGGGCTCCAAGTGGCAGGGGCGCGAGCGCGCGCTCAAGATATCTGGCGAACCTCCTGGCCGACGGGAGCAGCAGGAAGTGCTCGTATCGAACATCCCTGAAGCCTGCTTGTCGAAAGAGGGCCGCTGCTTTGACGGCGTTGAGCAGGACTGCGTCTTGGTCGAACGGACACCGGAATACCGCCAGGCGCGTCAGCGGATTATAGGGGTTATGCTCGATGATGCAGGCGACCCCGCCTGGCCTCACGACGCGTCGCATCTCGCGAAAGAAATCGAGCCAGGATGCGGGCGAAACATGATGAACAACACAACTGGCAAAAGCCAGATCGAAAACGCTGTCATCATAAGGCAGGCGCAGCGCGCCGCAGGTCTTATAGACGACGTCCGGATTGTGCTCGCTGGCGCGCAGGATCGATTCTTGCGAAACGTCACAGCCATCCAAGCGCTCGAAAACGCCATCGAGATAGGGATGAAGCGAACCCACACCGCAGCCTACATCCAGTGCGCGTACGATGGCTCCTCCTCGGCGAAGCCGCCGCTCGGTGACTAGGCGCCGCAGCAGGTCGGCCTTGGCGGCTAAAAAGAATTCGTGCTTGAGTCCGGAAAAGCGGATCGATCCTTCGACCGCCTCACCATAACTGGCTTTATAGCTGTCGAAGAGTTGGGACACTGGGCGCGACTCCGCTCCTGGGCTTGCGCAAGGACCTCCGATTCTCACCAGCGACCGCACCAACCGCCTCGTCGAAGCCTGTAAGCCGATCGACCACGTAAAGAGGGCGGCGTTTCACCTCGGCGTGGATGCTCCCGACATAGAGCCCGACCACGCCGGTCATGAAAAGATTGATGCCACACAGAAGTGATACGATCACCACGGTGGAAGTCCAGCCGGCAATGACGCCCCTTTCAAAAATCCAGGCGAACACCGCATAAGCCCCCAAGGCCAGCGCAAGTCCGGAAATGGCCAATCCGGCCCAAAGCGCAAAGTGCAGCGGCTTTTCCGAGAAGCTGACTATGGCGTGAACGGCCAGGTGTAGCATCTTCCAGAAAGGGTATTTGGTCTGGCCGATGGTCCTCGGGGGGCGTTCGAATGGCACTGCTGCTTGCCTGAATCCCATCCAGCCGAACATGCCCCTGACGAAGCGATCGTGTTCGGGCATATGTTTGAAGACATCCAGCGCTTGGCGGCCGACCAAACGGAAATCCCCGACGTCGCGCGGGATGTTGATCGGCGTCATCTTCTCCAGCAAACGGTAGAAAAGGTTAGCACTAAAACGCTTAAACCAGGACTCGCCCTCGCGCTTGACGCGGCGGGCATAGACGATCTCGAAACCTTCCTTCCACTTCGCCACGAGCTCGAGAACGACCTCTGGTGGATCTTGCAGGTCGGCATCCATGACGATGACCGCATCACCCGCAGCGGCGTCCATGCCAGCCGTGATCGCAATCTGGTGTCCGAAATTGCGAGACAGCTCGATCAGCCGGAAGCGAGGTTCGGCGGTGACCACACGCCGAAGGTAGTGGACGCTGCCATCATGGCTACCGTCATCGACAAAAATCGCCTCGGCCTCTCCGTCCAGCCGACAGATTAGTGATCTGATCCGTTCGACCAGTCGCGGCAGCACCTGCTCTTCATTGTATATCGGCAGGACCAGCGAATAGCGCGGCGACACGCTCACTCTCGTCCCGATGCTTTGGATCACAGAGGCTCGCATGCGGATGAAAATGAAACGCCCGCACCAAAGTTCCATAAGGCATAGCTAATTTAGAAAATTTTGGATATGGCAAGTCGGGGGAAAGACAGGCGTGCTGCTGGCACCTGCTCAAAACTCAACGTCCATATCTGCAGCCTCGTCGCGACCGCGAACCGCCTGCGGCAACCACAAAATCTTTAATCCGCGAGACCGCCGTCGCGATGTTCAACGGCATGAATGATCGCTTCATAAACGCTACCGATCTCTTCATCGATCTCCTGAATTGGGATGCCTTCGACGGCGGCCGCCCGCAGGACCTGGTCTGCCATATCGGTCACGAGCCGGCCCGGGTCGTCGGTTGGCCCTTCCGGCATATGTTCGGAAATCCATTTGTATAGAAAGTCGGCACCGCGGGTGCTCATGGCGGTTTCTGGATAACGACCTCTGCCGAGACAAACCTAGGATGGGAAACAGACAATGTCAGGCCTTTTCGAATAGCCTCGGGCGCGAAGTGACGTCTCACCCTCTTCGGGTTGCATGAGTTCGTTGACGGGCGTTCCGCGCTTCCAGCCGGTATAGAGGAGGAGAGCAGGCGGCAGCGAAGGAAAGTGGCGAGGATTCGCAGCTTTTCGCGCATTGCCATTTCAGCGGCACCGCGATGGAGCAATCGCGGTGCCACGCACAGCTAGCAATTCGCGTCAGTCTGAGGATCGCACGCCTTGTTTTTTTGCTTCTGCGGCTTGGGCTTGGCCGCCTGCTCGGGCTCGGCCTGCTGCTGCTCGGCAGCGGGCTGCTCCTTGGCCTTCGGCTTCTCAGGCTTGGCCGCCTGTTCCGGCTCGACCTGCTGCGGCTCGGCGGCGGGCTGCTTCTTGCTCTTCGGCTTCTCAGGCTTGGCCGCCTGTTCCGGCTCGACCTGCTGCTGCTCGGCGGTGGGCTGCTTCTTGCTCTTCGGCTTCTCAGGCTTGGCCGCCTGTTCCGGCTCGGCCTGCTGCTGCTCGGCGGCGGGCTGCTTCTTGCTCTTCGGCTTCTCAGGCTTGGCCGCCTGTTCCGGCTCGGCCTGCTGCTGCTCGGCGGCGGGCTGCTTCTTGGCCTTCGGTTTCTCAGGTTTGGCCGCCTGTTCCGGCTCGGCCTGCTGCTGCTCGGCGGCGGGCTGCTTCTTGGCCTTCGGCTTCTCAGGCTTGGCCGCCTGTTCCGGCTCAGCCTGCTGCTGCTCGGCGGCGGGCTGCTTCGGCTTCTCGGGCTTGGCCGCCTGTTCCGGCTGGGCCTGTTCGGTCTTTGCTGCGCCTTCGGTCGGCTTCGATTTCCGGCTTGCCTGAACCTGCTTCACCTCCTCGATGTCTTTGAGCCTGGCTGGTTTGGCCTTGGGGTCGGCTTTCACCTTACCTTCAAAGACCGCGACCGTATCGTTTTCCAATTTGCCGGACTGCTCGGGCGCGTCGATCTTGCTGACCTTGACGGCAGTCACCTTCTGGTTCGTTTCCTTTTCGATGACATCAACATCAATGACTTTGTTGATCACCACGTTGTTCTGGATCGTCACGTCGCCGGCCGGCTCGGCCGCCTCGACAATGCGCACAAACTCGGGCTCATCACGGATAACGACGACAGAAACGTCCGCGGCAAGGAATTCGCGGGCGGGGACCACAACCCAGTAATAATCCGGCGTCGTGTCGAAGGTCACCTCGATTGAAATCAAATCCGGATCACGGCGAGGCGGCAGCGGAGCCCAAATGATGTGCTCCCTGTCACGACGCCAACTCACCCATGCTGGCGCCCAGCGAGTGCCCGGAACCCAATACCAGCCGATATCGTCGGCATAGCCCCATCGGCCGTAATGGTACGTCGCCCAACCGAATGGCTCGTCGGACACCCAGAGCCAGCCATACTGCTCGGTATAGACCCAGTGTCCAAGCGTATACGGACGCCAATCGTCAGGCACATCAACCGGCACGAAAACGGTCGCTCCGTGATACGAGACCCAATCGCCATGGGAAGACAGGTCTTCGTAGAATGTGCTGATCGAAATCTCGGTGGCGGCCCTTGCCTCGGACACAAGGGGCAATGGCGCAATCGAGTTGGGAATCTCGACGATCGTGAGCAGGCAGGCGGTTACACCACCGAGCATCAGTCGCACCGCATCGTGGGCAAGGACGCGTTTCATCCCGTTTCCTCCGAAACAGATCGCCCTTCATCTTGGAAACTCGCCGGCAATCGAATTGTTCCCCCTTGCTAGCGTCACCCGCATTCGCTCACCCAGCAGCTTTGGCATCGCTCAATAATTAGGGATCAAACATCAGAGTTGCTTCATGAGGGCGGAGAACCAAGTCACCAACCGGTGGCGAAAGCGCGCCGGCAGGAGAATGCTGTCACGGCGATTGCCGCGACCGCTCTTGGGACTCCTCTTGCTGGGCGTTGGTACGCTTGCCGCAGCAGTCACCCAATTTCGCTATCCACCGGGCAAAAGAGCACCTTTGGCCAATCGATCGGCTAGGCAACGATCGGGCAGCAATCGAAGAAGCAGCCCGGAGCTTGGCGACGGGTCAAAAGAGTTTCAGCAAATAACCCTCTACGGCGAGGTAGCAGCTTCGTTGCCTGACATTTTAGCAGATGCTAAGGTTGGCCGGCGGCATTTACCCCCTCAAGTAAATGCCGTAGTGGCCGACGCGCACTGTCTCACCGGCACCGCGTCGGCCGTCTCCCGTGGGAAAGCCGCGATAAAGATCTATCGGCTGTCCAGTAGAATGGCCAAGTGTCTGGTCGCGGCGAAGATCAGTTCCTCAAGCCCGCTGTTGTCGATCGGCGACCCGTTGATGCGAGATCTGATCAAGCGGAGCGCTTCGTAAATCGAAACTGGGGTAGCCTTGGAATGATCATCCAGGTATCGGCCGACTTGAATTACCGTGTCTGCATTGGCGTTAATTGGCAATTCTCGCATGGCACCCTCGTGCGGCACCCGACCTTGCTATCCGACATTATCGCGCTGAATCGTCCAAAAGCGCCACTGCGTCTGAAATCGCACAGACGGTCACGATCATCCGCAATTCGAGGGCAGCGCTTCCGTAGTCAGGCTATATCGTCCCGATGGATTGTCTGTCGGCTTTCCGGCCGGGGCCATTTGGCATTCCGAAAATGAAAAGGCCGCCTCGTTGGGTGGCCGTTTTGTGTGGATAAGCTATCCATGGCCTATTGGTACCGCGCACCATGCCGCGCACTCTCAAGGCATGATGGCGGAGTATGTCGAACTGGCCCTTTTGGAGCAGTCACTCGCCAATACAGGCGGCATACAGCGTCCGTTTTTCGATCGAGTGGGTGACGTCGCCGAGAAAACCGCAGGCTCGGTTCTGTTCGATATTCGTGTCGACGACGATAGTTACATTCAGCGGATGGCGGCGATTGGGTACGGCGCAAACGGCACAGTGGCAATCATGATGGATAAGAACGGACAACTTAGCTCCGCGCCGGTAAATGAAGACAATGACCTTCTGGTAGCGGAGTTGGCCGCATGGTATGCGTCTCCGCTGGGCGAGCAAGTGAGTGTTGACTATCGAGGAACGGCCGTAATTCTGATTGCGAAGCTTCGAACTCGGGACACTTAGCCCCCGTCCAAACGCAGAGCTGCTGCAGGCGGCAAAGGCCATTCAAACTGGCAGTCGCATGATCAAAATGGTCGCCTATACGGACCCGTATATTAGAAGGCTTTAACCTTCACAATTGGGCGGACTTAACAGTCCGGCGATCTTGAGCGTATGGGCCAGATGCCCTGAACTCGCGTTGTCGGGAGCGGTCCTCTGCTAAGCCTGAACGCTGCCCCCAATGAAACAGCTGGACACGTCTGAATTAAAGAATTTGATTTGCTACCAAACTCACAAATCTGTTGAGGTTGTGCGCAAACCAAAGGAAGTTTGAAAAGTGATAAAGCACCGCCCACTTCACGCAATTCCTGCAAAATAAGCCGTTGATTATAAGAATTTCGTGAATATCGCGATCATGCGGAACTTATAATGCCCGATTGGTATCACGCGGGATTGTTATGCATCAAAACAATATGACTGTAATAGATATATCTTAGGCAGTTGTGCGACGGTCTTGGAGAGGTGGGGCCGTTAACTGGGGCATGTATCGGGTGACCACTTGTGATCTTCCTCGCTGGGGCATGATCGCAGTTGTTCAGTACCTGACCCGATCAGCCATGGATCCCGAACGCTCATCCTTCTCGCTAGCGCCCCTCGGAGGGCTTGAACGGATTCTCTCCTACTCTGGTGAAGACGCCTTTTCCACCGGCGAAATCCCGCAGGAAAGCCTCCCCGCCTAGCCTTCGGACCAGACAGGGCCGGCCGAGAGGGGCGGCCTCGCAAAAGTCTTGGCAAGCGCCATCGAGGATTTTTCGGCGCTGCGCTGTTCGTCCAGCCAAACTCGCGGATCGAAGCTGAGGTCTGCGCCACCTGGGCGTCGGAATGCGGTGGGGGCGTTTTGGTGAATGGGATCAATCCCGAGGCGGGACGATACTCCACGCAGAGGCGAATAGGCCCACTCTCAATGTCACAGCCGGATGAACGGGTGTGGGGCGCGGACCAACCACGGCGCGAAAACGAGACGCATCATCGGTATCATATTGATTGGTTCCCGTCGGCATCGACTTCCTCTTCCATGCAGCATGGCATCAAAGAACGGAGGTCTGTTGTCAAAGCATATGATTCCACGGCGCTATGCTGTTGCAATCGCCGCCATTCTTCGCGTCCTTGCGGACGATTGCGCATGTCTTGGCTCGATCGAGACCGTCGGCGATGATCATCAGCGATCCGGCAGGAACCAGGAAGCCAGCTACGGGTTTGCTTGGATGCCGACATGATCGGCGTAGCCACGGCGGCCCCAAGTCATCCGCGCTTGCCGTGGGGTTCTTCACTGGAAACGAGGGCGGGCGGTACGGTGACAAGACGAAAAGGATATAAAAGCTATCTGGCAGCAGACCGGTTGAGGAAAGCCCCAACGTCATGAAACCGATGAACGAAGAGCAGCTTGCGGTTCTACGCAGGCACATGGTCGAGATGATTGCGATCCATGCCGACCTTGCAAGCGAAGAACTCGGCAAGGCAACGCTCGATGAGCGGGTGATGGAATCGATGCGGCGGGTCCCGCGGCATCTCTTCGTGCCAGCCGCGGTCGCGCCTTATGCCTACCAGGACATGCCGCTGCCGATCGGCTTCGATAAGACCATCTCGCAGCCCTTCATTGTCGCTCTGATGACCGATCTCCTTGCTCCGCAACCGCACGAGGCGGTGCTCGAGATCGGAACCGGCCTTGGCTATCAAACCGCAATCCTCGCGGAACTCGCCGGACAGGTTTGGAGCGTCGAAATCATCGAGGAGTTCGCAAACCATGCCGAGGCTCTGCTGCAGAGTCTTGGCTTCGCCAATGTCGCTATTCATGTCGGAGACGGGTCTCGCGGCTGGCCCGAGCACGCCCCATTCGACAAGATCCTGGTTAGCGTGGCGGCTGAGCGGACGCCGCCGGCTTTGCTGAAGCAGCTCAAGCCGGCGGGACGTCTCGTTCTGCCTTTGGTGTCTGAAGAAGTACAGTTTCTGACTATCATCGACAAGGATGCGGCAGGGCAACTCAAGACTCGGAAAATCATCCCCGTTCGGTTCAGCCGGCTCGAAACCGTCTAGTGTGCGCACAACTGTCGCGACCACAATTTCCGACCGTCAAACGGATGCCAGCGTCATCGTAGTGCCCCGCACAGGGTAATAAGCGGACGCTGCGATCAGCGGGAGGTGGACCTTCGCGTCACGGCCTTGGCCTGCTGAAACACCATCCGGTCGGCTTCGCACTTTCCGCCTAAAAACATTCGTTGAAGAAATTGGCTTGGAATCCCGGTTCCATGGAACCTGCGGCCTTACCGCAGGTTGCTCAGCAGTTCATCGCAGAGCAAGCCCCAAGGAGGACCGCATGGCGCGCAAAGCTACCAATCCCAATGCCGCGACAATCCACGACCAAACCCTTGTTCAAGGGCAGGGTGGAGAGCTGCACCAAGTTGCACAAGGTAATATTGACGGTTTGACCACGGCCCAGGGAGGTCCGGTGGCCGACGATCAGAATACGCTCAAGATCGGAGCGCGCGGTCCAACCCTCATCGAGGATTTCCACTTCCGCGAAAAGATCTTCCATTTCGACCACGAGCGCATTCCCGAGAGAGTCGTGCATGCCCGGGGCTACGGCGCCCACGGCTTTTTCGAAACTTACGACTCCCTCGCCAAATACACCTGTGCCGACATTTTCCAACGTGCTGGCGAAAAAACCCCGGCGTTTGTTCGCTTCTCGACGGTGGCAGGCAGCAAAGGCTCGTTCGACCTGGCACGCGACGTACGCGGTTTCGCGGTCAAGCTATACACCAAGGAGGGCAACTGGGACATTGTCGGGAACAATATTCCGGTCTTCTTCATCCAAGATGCCATCAAGTTTCCCGACGTGATCCATTCGGTAAAGCCGGAGCCCGACCGGGATTTTCCACAGGCCCAGTCGGCGCACGACACCTTTTGGGATTTCATCAGCCTGACGCCCGAATCCATGCACATGATCATGTGGGTGATGTCTGACAGGGCTATCCCGCGGTCGTTCCGTTTCATGCAGGGTTTCGGAGTTCATACCTTCCGCATGGTCAATGCGGCCGACGAATCCACGTTCGTGAAATTCATCTGGAAGCCGAAGCTCGGCATGCAATCGGTCCTCTGGAATGAGGCGGTCAAGATCAATGGCGCCGATCCGGACTTTCACCGCAGGGATCTCTGGAACGCCATTCAAGCCGGCCAATTCCCGGAATGGGAGCTCTGTCTGCAACTTTTCGACCAGGAATTTGCCGACAGCTTCGATTTCGACATCCTCGACCCTACCAAGATCATCCCGGAAGAGGTCCTGCCGCCGATACCCGTTGGTCGGCTTGTCCTCGACCGCATGCCGGATAACTTCTTCGCGGAGACCGAACAGGTTGCGTTCATGACCCAGAATGTCCCGCCGGGCATCGACTTCAGCAACGACCCGCTCCTGCAGGGCCGCAACTTCTCCTATCTCGACACCCAGCTGAAACGCCTCGGCGGTCCCAATTTTACCCATCTGCCGATCAATGCGCCGAAATGCCCGTTCCATCATTTCCAGCAGGATGGCCATATGGCGATGCGCAACCCGGTCGGACGGGCGAACTACCAGCCGAATTCGTTCGGTGCGGGACCGCGCGAATCCCCCGAGCGTGGCTTTCACTCCTTCGCTGACGGCGAAGAGGGGCAAAAAGTGCGGGTGCGCCCTGAGAGCTTCGCTGACCACTACAGCCAGGCTGCCCAGTTCTTCAGCAGCCAGACCCCTCCCGAGCAGCGCCACATCGCCCAAGCGTTGACGTTCGAACTCAGCAAGGTCGAAACGCCGGCCATCCGGGAGCGAATGATCGCGCACCTGTTGAACATCGACGAAGGGTTGGCCGCGACAGTCGCCGACAAGCTCGGCATTACAAATTTGCCGAAGGCGGCGGACGCAACCGTGGCACCGAGAAAGGATCTGGAGCCGTCGCCGGCCTTGAGCATCATCGAGAACGGCCCCGACAGTTTCGAGGGCCGCAAGGTGGGTGTATTGGTCAGCAATGGGACCGACGCCGCTCTGTTCAAAGCCTTGCAGGCGGCGATCGAAGATGAAGGGGCGACTATGGAAGTCATTGCCCTGAAGGTGGGCGGTGTGCAGGCTGATGACGGCACCAAGATTATTGCAAAGCATATGATCGACGGCGGCTCGTCCGTGCTGTTTGACGCAGTGGCTCTGCTGCTCACCGAAGAAGGCGCGGAATTGCTGACGGGAGAGGCGGCAGCCCAGGATTTCGTGGCGGATGCCTTTGCCCATTGCAAGTTCATCGGGTTTACGCCCGGGGCGGGTCCTCTTCTGGCCAAGGCGGGCGTCGACCCGGTAGCCGATGAAGGCCTCGTTCCTTTGACAAATGGGGACGCTGCCGGAACGTATATCGAGGCGTGCCGCAAACTTCGGCTGTGGGCGCGAGAGACGAGCGTCAAGCTATAGGAGAGATTCATCCGGCAGGCCACGGCCTGCCGGATGAGCTGGAGCGTTCCCTTTCGAACTGAAAGGAATGAGTCGTGGCTGACGAAGAAACCAGACGCCCGGTCATAACCCCACAAGCCGTGCGGGCGCTGGCGCGCGAGTGCGGAGTGACCGAGAGCCAAATCCGTGAGATCGTTTCATTGGTCGGGACGGACAGGGCGTCGATCTTGCGCGAGGCCCGGCTTCTTCAAAAGGGCGGCGGTTGAATCTTCGGCTTTGTATGGATTTCCGACCAAACGACAGACTGGCAGGAGGATGCGCCAACGGCGAAAGCGAAGGACACCGGGCGCAAGAAAGTCGAGAAGGACGCTCAAGGGCAATATGTGCGTAACGACCATGGTCGCGAAAACGATGGCGGAACAAGCGTCAAACCGCGCGTATTGCCGAACCACCCGACACAAAATTCCGAGGCCCTGGGCACTGAGGGCTGGCGCAAACGCGATTGACAGCCTCTTCAGCCTAAAGAGCCGCACTATCTGTCGAATAATGTTCAGTGCCGCGCTCGTCGTCGAATAGCGAAGCCTCGACGAAAGATGCCGGCGCCTCGAGCCTCCAGTGCACATCGTTGGCGCCGTAGGTCAGCTCTGCGGTCCCACTTAATGCCTGCGCAGTAACGCGACTGAGCACCACGCTCCCAAAGCCATTGCTCCCGATCGACTTGGTCCCAGGGCCGTCCTGCTCCGCCCAGGTCAATGTGAATGTCTGACTGCCTTGCCCACCAGCAACGCCCCACGTAACTGCAATGATGCCCCGATGGCCGGACAACACTCCGTATTTGGCGGAGTTTGAGCACAGCTCATGGAACGCAATTCCGAGATATTGGACGGCATGGGGAGTGAGCGTGACGGGAGGACCTGCCATGGTGATCGCGTCTTTCCGACCGAAGGGTTTGGCTTGGGCCAAGAGCAGATCGGAGATTGTGGCGCCTTTCCAGTCAGCCGATATCAACAGATCGTGCGACCTCGACAGCGCCATGATGCGCTCCCGCACCTGTTTTTCGAATAAGTCGGAGCTTTCCGAACGCTTGTTGATCTCGCGAATCATTGATAGGATCACCGAGTATTGGTTCTTCACGCGGTGATTGACTTCGCGCATCAGCATTCGGATGCGGCGTTCGTTCTCCTTGGTTGCGGTTATGTCGCGTGCAATCTTCGAAGCACCGACAATGCGGCCCGTGGCGTCGCGGACCGGCGAAATGCTGAGCGACACCGGCACCTGTGTCCCGTTCTTGTGTTGGCGGATTGTCTCGTAGCTCTCGACCCGCTCGCCGCACCGGAGACGCTCGAGGATCCGCGGCTCCTCATCATGGTGGTCAGGCGGGATCAGCATGGTGACATGCCGCCCCACGGCTTCTGCGGGGGTGTAGCCGAACAGCCGCTCGGCGCCCTTATTCCAGCTCTTGATGAATCCGTCCAAATCCTTGCTCACAATCGCATCGAAGGATGATTCGACGATTGCTGAAAGGTGCTGGACGGCGTCCTCGCCTCTGTTGCGGTCGGTCAGGTCCAACAGCATGTTGACGGCGCCGACCAAATTGCCGTGCTCGTCCCTAAGGGGAGTCGGAAATGGCAAGAACGGGAAAAAACTCCCATCGGGGCGCTGCGCTATGGCCTCGACATTACGGACCGGACGATTTTCCTTGAGCGTGATTGCCATGGGGCATTGGTCGTGGGGCAATTCCTCGCCATCGATTGTGAACAGGCGGAAGGTGACACACCACTGATCGTGGCCAATCCTCGGTTCCCGGCCGGCAAGTTCGACCGCAGCCTTGTTACAGTAGGTGATGATACCTTGTGCGTCGGTCGTGTAGACCGCGACCGGCAATGCATCTAGGATTTGGTGGAAGCGATCCTCATTTTGGTTCATTGCCATTTCGGCAGATTTGAGCCGGGTCACGTCGACGGTGAAACAGCGCGAATGCACCAGTTGACCATTCTCGAAACGACCGCTGGAACTGACTTCCACGTGCTTGATGGAACCATCGCATGCACGCAGTCTGGCCGGATATCGTTCGACGGCTTCACCTCGCGCGAGGCGGGCGAGAATATCGGTGATGGCATGCTCATCAGCATGAAAACTAGCGATATCGCGACCGATGTAATCAGGGGCTTCATAGCCCAAGAGGTTCAACTCGGCTTTGTTGGCATGGAGAATAAGACCGGCTCCATCAACGATGTGCAGACCAATGCCGCCGTTTTCGAAAAAGTCCTGATAATCAATTTGGGGAAGCCCAAACCCGCTCCCCGTCATAACTGCGCTTTCCATGAACCCGTAATTCCCCTGCCGGCCACGCGCGGTAGCCTTGTGAAACGTCGGCATCCCACAATGGTTCCGGGCTCAACCTTCCGCATGGACGGGCGTTCAATGCCGTTGAAGGCCGCTCGCGTATTAGACTAAACCGACTCTGGCTCCATCCATACTGCAATTGAAATGGCCCCGGCAGACCCGCCGGGACCATTGAAAACCGTTTCAATTCAAGCCGCTTGCAGTTCGGCCGCCCGGTCGTTCACGCCGGCTTCGCCCAGCGACGTCAGAGCCTTGTCGGTAGCCTTCTCCTCCTCGAGGGTCGCGCTGAGAAGTTCAACGATATCGTCCTTGCCAAGGGAGGTGGCCCACGCAATCAGAGTGCCGTAGCGCGCGATCTCGTAGTGCTCGACCGCCTGCGCGGCGCCAACCAGCCCGGCGTCAAGCGACGTCGAACCCTTATAGTCCTCGAGAATTTCGGATCCTTCCTCGATAATGCCGTCGATGGCAGGGCAGGTTTTTCCGCGCGCAGCCGCGCCGAGGATTTCGAAAACCTTCTCAAGCCGCTCCACCTGGCCTTCGGTTTCGGCAAGATGCTTTTCGAAGGCTGCGGTGACCTGCCCATCCTCCGCGCCCTTGGCCATCTTCGGCAAGGCCTTCAGAATTTTCTTCTCGGCGTAGTAGAGATCCTTGAGACCGTCGAGGAACAGATCCTCAAGGCCCTTGGTCTTCGCACTTGCCTTCTTGGTGGTTGCCATCGCTATGTCCTCCTTGTTTGACTTGTTTGAAATGACCCATCAGGGGCAATTCCTAACTCGGAGAGAAGCCGGCAGTTCCCTTGCAAAACTATTTAAATGGCTCGTCCAGGACACTTCGGAACGTCAGTTCGCCGTTTGGCCGTATCCGAGTTTTTTCAGCTGGTCCCCTGACAGCGCGAGAGCGCGATGTCGATTTCAGGGCCAGCCGGACTGAAGGGCAATGTGGCTGTTTTCCTGGAATGGAAGCAAGCGCGTTTTTGCGCTGTGGGCTTCGAAGGGCCGCCTCTACGGGCGCCGGCATTTTCGTTTTTAACATCCGTTTATCATCGCTTCCCTCCTGCTAGCTCAGCCCCCGTATTCGAGGAAGTCCAATGAGGCGGATGTCTGGGCTTGATTCAGGTCCGTTACTGTACTTTTGGCGACGGCTAGAACAGTTGTTCAAAGCTCAACCCGCCATCGAGCCGGTCGTCGTTCTCGACCCCTTGGCCGGCGGAGCCGCATGGGCAGAAGCTTGTCGCGAAGCCTGTCAATGCCGGCGTCATCAACAAGCGTCATGCAATCGGTCGCCGCAGGCGAATTTGTGAGCGCGGCGGAACCTTCCGACCGCAGCAGCTTTACTCAGAAGAGAAGAAGAGGTGCCAACGCAGGCTGGATGCAAATAATCGCTGGTCGCGCATTTCAGAAGACTTCGGTTGCGACACCAACCTACGCCAGCGTGGAAAGGATACCAATGGAGTGGTTATTTCTTCACGACGTGGCCTCGCTGCGAAGTGACGGACTCCACCCCGATCTTGTGCGTCTTTTCAGACAACGGGCCGCTTTGTCGGCGTCAAGCGTTGTGGAGTTGCACCCCGGTGGGTCACACTGTTGCGGGCAGGCGGGTCCCAATCCTCCGCGCATACCAAGTCGGGGTTTGCCAAGTGATGTGATCCGATTTCCCAGGAAGCGGAAATCTACAGTCCGGGGTCCCTGATGTCAGCACCCGGAACACTGGCTGGCTGGATGATCGTTGCCCGGCCATGCAGGCTAACCCTAGGCATTGTCAAAGACGACGCCTATCGGCTTTGGCGCCCATGCCTGTTGTTGTTCATACTCGCTTTGGCCGCCTGTTCTTCGTCCGAACACGTCCCTCAGCAATCAAAAATCGCGGCGTCAGCTTCGCGGACGGCAGCCATGGTCTTGGACGCCTGGGCCGCCGGGGCCGCCCCTTCACATTATGTATCGGCCACATTGCAATCAACGGCCGAGACGCTTGCTGAGGCCGGTCAGCAGATGCAGGCTGACAATTCTCCTCAATCTTCCGAAAGTCGCGGTGTCATCGCGGCGATCGGCCAGCTGTCGGCTGCGGTAAGGCGCGCCCAGGCCGGGGTGGAGGCCGGAAACCCGCGGCAGGTGAGCCAGGCGCGGCAGGAACTCGGGACGGCTGCGACGGACCTCGCCGCCTTCTACGGCGGATATGTCGCGCCCAAATCATGAAGAAGCTGTTTGAAATCTCTCTTGGCATCGTCACCAGCGTTGGCGGCTTCCTTGAGGTCGGATCGATGGCGACAGCCGCGCAAGCCGGGGCGACTTTCGGCTTCCGGCTGGTCTGGGCAATCCTCCTTGGCACCATCTGCATCATCTTCCTGGTCGAGATGGCTGGCCGGTTCGCCGCCGTCAGCGGCCACACGATCACGGACGGGATCCGAGAGAGGTTCGGCTTCAACGCCTTCCTGTGGCCGTTGTCGGCCATTTTGCTGGTCAACTTCATGGTGATGTCGGCAGAAATCGGCGGCGTTTCCATCGCCGCGGAACTCGCGACAGGGGTAGGCTTTCAATGGTGGGCCCTGCCAGTGGCGTTCCTGGCGTGGCTGTTTCTATGGAAAGGCACCTTCGGTTTTATCGAGAAGGGCGTGGCGATTCTCGGTCTCGTCACGCTCTGCTTCGTAATCGCGGCGGTGATGCTGAAGCCAGATTGGAAACAGGTCGCTGCCGGGGCGGTGCCCGGTCTGCCGGAGCATGACGCGGCAAGCTACTGGTTTATGGCTGTCAGCATTCTGGGTGCGTCGATATCGCCCTACCTTTTCATGTTCTATTCCTCGGGCGCCGTCGAGGACCACTGGGATAAAACCTATCTCGGCACCAACCGCGCCATTGCGGGCCTCGGCATGAGCTTCGGTGGCACCATCTCGCTCGGCGTTCTCATCGTGGCCGCACTTGTGCTCGGCGCGCACGGCATAAACCAGGTCAACGACTATCACCAACTGCCGCTGATGCTGATCCCGTTATTCGGTTTCTGGGGCTTTGTCCTATTTGTAGCTTCGCTTGCCATAGCGTGCTTCGGTGCGGCACTCGAAATCGGCCTGCAGCAGGCATATCTCGTCGCACAAGGCTTTGGATGGACGTGGGGCGAGGACCTGAAACCCCGCACTGATCCCGCCTTCTGCGGTGTCTATACGCTCTCATTGCTGCTGGCCGCCATCCCGATCGCGCTCGGCCTCGACCCGCTGAAGCTTACCATCTTCTCTATGGCCCTGACGGCCGCCAGCCTGCCGCTGACCGTGGTCCCGTTCCTCTTTCTGCTCAACGATGAGCGCTATGTCGGCGAGCACCGCAATGGCATGATTTCGAACGCCGCGGTGATCTTCATCGTCGCGCTTGGCTTCGTCCTTGCCGTGGTGAGCATTCCCTTGCAGATATTCGGAGGTTCGTGATGGATTTGCTGCGCGATCTACTGGACAAACAGGTCCTTGACCGCCAGCAGGTCAAGATCGGCAAGGTGGACGGTTTGGTGGCCGAGTTGAAGCAAGGCAATCCGCCAAGGATCGTCGCGGTCGAGCTCGGGTCGATCACGCTGGCGCGGCGTCTTGGATCGCGGCCGGGACGCTGGATGACATGGCTTGCGGCAAGGGTTGGCGGCGAACGCCATGCCGAGCCGCACCGCATAGCCTGGAACAAGGTGCGCAATATCGGCGTCGACATCGAAGTCGACATTGACGTGCACCGGACAGCGATCTTCGATTGGCAAGACTGGCTGCGCGACCGCGTCATCGGCCGCATCCCGGGAGCCTGACATGGACACGGTCAATCTTGAACGTCTCGCTGGTCGACGGGTGCTCTCGCTGCGCGGCAAAAGCGTCGGTCACATAGAAGAGATACGAGCAGAACGGGACGGTGACGATATGGTCGTCACCGAGTTCCACGTCGGCATTTTCGCCGCTTTCGAGCGCCTCTCCGCCTTGGCGATCGGCACCGCAGTTCTCGATTTCTTTCACCTGCGTCACCGCGATTGCGTCTACCGCATCCCCTGGGACAAGATCGACATCTCCGACCCACTCAGGCCTCGGTTGCGATGCACGCTTGAGCAACTTTCTCACATGAAAGGTGGATTTGAAGGCAAGCGCGAGGCGGGGCTGCCCAAGAGCTTGGGAACCGTCACGCGAAGCACCGTGTGGAAACTTGCTCTTGCAGTTTTCCTAAGTGCAGGCGCAGTCGGCGCGGTCTTGTGGTACATGACGGCGGCGCGGCCTCTGTTTAAGGATCAGGATCGGCGATTTGAAGGCACGGGCGATGTCGCGCGCGGTAAGCTTGTCTTCGCTGCAGGCGATTGTGCATCCTGTCACGCAGCACCAGGACAGCCAGACCGCTTGAGGCTTGGCGGCGGTATGGCGCTCGCTTCACCATTCGGGACCTTTCGGCCTCCCAACATTTCTCCCGATGCGGTGGATGGTATCGGCGGATGGACTGTCATCGACTTGGCGAACGCCTTGATCAGCGGCGTGTCGCCCAAGCGTGATCACTATTATCCCGCTTTTCCCTACACGAGCTTTACCAGCATGACGCCCGAGGACGTGAAGGATCTCTACGCGTATCTCAAAACACTTCCGAAGGTGTCTGGTCGTGCACCGCCGCACGACCCTGCGCTGCTGTTCAGCATCCGACGGTCTGTGGGGATTTGGAAACTGCTGTTTTTTCGCCAACGATCAACCTCTGCCCGCCTCGACCGAGATCCTATGCATGATCGTGGCGCTTATCTCGTCGAGGCCGTCTCTCACTGCGCCGAGTGCCATTCAACCCGCAACGCCTTTGGCGCAATCAAACCCGACTCTCGCTTTGCCGGTGGCATCGATCCCCAAGGCACGGGATTTGCGCCGAACATCACCCAGGACAGATTGCGCGGATGGACCGAGAACGACATCGCCACGATGCTTAAAACGGGGGAGACGCCGAACCACGGTCGTGTGGGATCCTCCATGGCCGATGTAGTGACAAATACGGCAATGCTGCCTGACAGCGATCGCCAGGCGATCGCGCGCTACATCAAAGGTCTGCCGCCGATAGCCACGCCGCAGCCCTGAAGCGGTGGTCCGTCCAGGACTGCGTCAAGGCAAATGTCGGGACTCAGTGGGCATAAAGATACGCGGCAAGGTCCTTGGCTTCCTCTGGCGAAATCCCGGTCGCAGGCATCGCCGTCTGCGGGGAAAAACTCCGGGGCGAAACGATCCATGTGACAAGGTTGTCGGAATTGTTTTCCAGCACGCCTGCTATGTACACACGCTTTGACAGCCCGGTCAGCGGCGCACCGGTCTGGCCGTCCGCTCCCGGTATGCCGGGAATGGTGTGGCAACCGAAACAGCCGTACCGGCGAAAAATTGCTGGAGCCCGATCAGGGTCGCCGCCGGTGATTGTTTTGGCCACCACCGCTCTGGTGTGGTTGTCGCGCACGACGTTGCCCGCGACGAAAGCGACCGATGCCGCGACGAGGACAATACCCATCAAGATAGCACGGCCCGCGGGTGAGGTAAGCCGGTCAGGCATTTTGTGCCCGTCTTTCGCTCGCACCGCGAATCCAGAGCGCCAGCATCGTCATTGCCGCCGCCGCATAGATCGTACCGGCAGGCACCCACATGATGATGCCCGCCATCTGCTGATCTTCTAGGGCTGTTACCCCCCAGGCCATCGCGGGCCGGGTCTGAGCCACGTAGAGCACGCGTGGAGCGAGCGCCATCAAAGCACCCAAAATGCTGGTGTGGATCATGGTTGCGAAGACATGCCAGGCTGAGGTGCCGTAATCGCTTCGCCAAACAATTGCCCACCAAAACAATATCGCTGTCGCAAAGAAGCTGAGATGCTGGAGGCGATGCAGTGCCGTGTCGGTCACGGCCGCGTCGAACAACACCGGCACGTGCCAGGCCCAGATGGCCAAGCCATGAATGATGGTCGCGTTTGTGGCACTCGTACACCAGTCCCATGGCCCGCGCATCAGAGGCGAACGCATCAACGATCCGGCGATGCGACGGGCTTTCCCAGGTAGCCCCCACAGCAAGATGCCAGCCGGGCGCGCGAGCACGATCAAGGGCGCCGACACAGCCATGACGATCTCGTGCTCGATCATATGAAAGGTAAAAAGGTGCTCGCCTAGCCAGTGAAGCGGCGAGAGCAGCGCACACCCCAATGTCAGCATGCCGCAGCAGTACGGCAAGGTGCGGATGAGCATGCTGCCTGGCCTTCTGCTTCGCCATGTCAGCCTTAGGACGGCTGCGCCGTACAGCGCAGCGAGGATGGCAAAAGGTCCTGCGATCCACGGATCAAAGGTCCAGGGATATCCCACAGGATGTGCGTCGTCACCGTGTGCCATCGCAGGGGTAGCGATCATAAACGAGAGCAGTGTGCAGATCAGCGTTGGCATGGGTCCAGCAGCACCGTGGCCGCCCCCTGCAATGACAGCGCAAAAACAAACGTCAGCGCGACCAGGAAGCCCGCATCGGCGATGAACTGTTGGGACTTGGCCGTTCCCCTTGAAAACGATCGTGACACCATGACGCCAGCAACCGAAGCGAGGAGGAGGATTCCGCAAGAGACTGCGGTCCATAGGCCATTCCGTTGGCAATCGATGTAGGGGGTGATCTGTCCTAGCTGGGTGCCAAGTGCCCAGGCTAGGAGAGGCACCACAAGGCCTGTGTATTTAAGCCAACTGGTCGTCATAGCCGTGGAACCCAATAGAGGCAGGCATACATCGGCAACCACGTCGCCACGACAAAGTTCCAGTACATCGTGTTGTCGTTGACGTCTCCGAAGCGTCGCGCGTTGTCGCCATGCCGTGAAAACATCAGGCAAGTCAGCACGAGCGTCTCGACCAGATCGGTCAGAATATGCGTCGTGTGCAGACCCAGCATGACCCACACGATCGAGCCGTAGGCGTTTTGGTCCCACTTTATATGCATTGCGGGAAATTCGAAGGTACGCAGGATCAGCGGGGCTATGCCGAGCAGGGACATGACGATCAGGCCGATACGAACCTTCAGCAAGTCCTGGTTACGTGCCCAGCGGGCGAGGAAGATGTTGGGAACAAGGCTTGCCACCAAGAGAGCTGTCAGGGTCGTTCCGGCGATTAGATCGGGCAGTGAGGCATCCAGGGGCCAATGCTGGGCCAAGCTCATGAGATAGAGATACACAATGATCGAAAGCGCAAAGCCCGTGCCTTCAATGAGCATGAAGGCAAGCGTTCCCCACCAGGACACGCTCGCGGTACCGAGGCCGTGCGACGGAAGGTCCGTCAGGTCGAGCGTAGCGCCTTTTTTCATGACTCGTCCTCCGGCACGCCCTTTGGCCAGAACCAGCCGATGAGTGCGATCGCCACTGGGATCGAGCCCCAGACCACTGCCCAGGGGGTGAATATCGACCAGATCAGCGTCGCGGTGGTGGCAAGTGCTGCCCACAGCGGCCAGATCGAATCCCCGGACGACGATTCTCGCGCTTCCGGAATCGCTTCGACGACGCTGCTGACCAACAGTTCACGACGGTCGACGCGCAGGCCTTCGGCAACGGGAAGGGCATCTGAGTGGTCTGATAGAGGTTCGAGGCTGCCGACCACTGGCAACCGGGCGAAATTGTACGGCGGCGGCGGTGACGAGGTCGCCCATTCGAGCGTCGAGGCCCCCCAGGGATTGGACGGCGCGGCGTCACCTGACCTGGCACTGCGGATGGCATCGACAAAAAACAAAAGGAAGCCAAGGACAAGGATGACGGCGCTGAGGCTGATGAACATGTTCAGCGCAGACCATGGCATCTCGGGCTGGTAGGTATAGATGCGGCGCGGCATGCCGCGCAGGCCAAGAATATGCATGGGAAAAAAGGTCAGGTTGAAGCCGGTAAAGATTAGACCGAACACCCAGCGGCCGAATGTCTCGTTCATCATGCGGCCCGTGACCTTTGGGAACCAATAATAGACCGCGCCGAGCAAAGGAAACACCGCGCCCCCGACCAGGACATAGTGGAAGTGGGCGACGACGAAATAGGTGTCGTGGACTTGTGTGTCGAACGGGACTGACGCGACCATAACGCCGGTCAGACCGCCGATGACGAACGTGATCATGAAGCCGATGACGAACAAAAACGGCGTCTTGAAGATCGGCCTGCCCGCCCACATCGTCGCCAGCCAGCAGAATATTTGCAGTCCCGCCGGAACCGCGATCGCCATGCTTGAGGCGGTGAAGAAACTCTGTCCGAGCCGGGGAAGGCCTGCGACGAACATGTGATGGACCCAAAGTCCAAAAGCCAGAACCCCCGTGGCGATCATGGCCATCACCATGGCCAGATAGCCGAACACAGGCCGCCGCGTGAATGTCGCGACGATGGTCGATACCATCCCCACCGCCGGCAGGAAGATGATGTAAACCTCAGGGTGTCCGAAGAACCAGAACAGGTGCTGCCACAGCAGGACATCGCCGCCTTCGGCGGGATTGAAGAAATGCGTCTCGACCAGCCGGTCGAGAATAAGCGACGTGCTGGCGATCATGATCGCCGGCATCGCCAGGATGACAAGAAACGACGTGACCAGCATCGACCAGACGAACAAAGGGATCCGGTCGAGAGACATTCCCGGGGCGCGTTGCTTGAAGACCGTCACGACGATCTCGACGGCGACGGCGAGTGCTGAAACCTCGGTGAAGGTGATCATCTGAGCCCACATGTCAGCTCGCTTTCCGGCCGCATACTGAGGCCCGGACAGCGGGACATAGGCGAACCAGCCGATATCCGGTCCAGCATCGAGCACAAAGGCGAGCCACAACAGCAAGCCGCCGGCGAGATAGATCCAGTAGGAGAACGCATTGAGTCGCGGGAAAGCGATGTTGCGCGTTCCCACCATCAACGGCACGAAATAGACGGCCATCGCCTGCATGACGGGCACGGCAAAAAGGAACATCATGTTCGTGCCGTGCATGGTGAAAATCTGGTTGTAACGATCGGGCCCGATGAAGCGGGCTTCGGGTTGCGCCAGCTGCAGCCGCATCAAAAGGGACAAGAACCCGCCCAGCGCCAAGAAGATAAAGGCCGTGGTGATGTAGCGCCGGCCGATGATTTTGTGGTCGACCGTCGATAGAATGCCCCAGAGGCCCGGCGGTGTTGACCAGACCGACGCAAGGCGGCGATCAAGTTCACCATCGTTGAAGGCGGTGTCGCGCGAGTCGCTGCCATCTCTGCCCGTCATTTCAGGCTCTCCATATAGGCGGAGATACTCTGGAGCTCGGCGCTGGTCAGCGGGACCACCGGCATGTTGTTTCCGGGCTTGAGCGTTTGTGGATCGGCAATCCAGGCAGCGAGCGAACCGCGCGTGGTTTCCACAAGCCCGGCGGCGATCGTCTGCCGGCCTCCGATATGCGTAAGATCCGGTCCGGTCGTGCCATTGGCGGCTGTGCCCCGGACCGTGTGGCAGGCAGCACAGGGCTTTGCCAGAAAGGCCGCTCGTCCTGCGGCGGCGTCCGGATCAGCCGGCGTCATCGCATCCCCACGCTGCGAAGCCGCCCAGCGGTCATAGTCCGCTGGCGCCTCGGCGACGACCATGATCGCCATATGGCTATGCTGCAGGCCGCAGAACTCGGCGCATTGCCCCCGATAGACGCCTGGCTTTTCGGCTCGTAACAGCAGACTGTTGGAACGACCCGGAACAAGATCCTGCTTGCCGGCAAGGCTGGGCACCCAGAACGAATGAATGACATCGGCGCTTTCAAGCCGGAGATGAACATCCGTCTTGATGGGAATGTGAATTTCGTTCGCAGTCTGGAATCCGGGCGCTGCGCCGGCACCGGCATAGAAGACCTGCCACCACCACTGCTGTCCCCGCACAGTGATCGTAAGGGCGGCGCTTTCCGGGAAGCCGATATTGCGGGTGGTGTAGAAACTTGCGATCGTCAGACTGGCGATGATGACCACGGTGGCCGCGACCGCGGCAACCACCGTCATTGTCAGCCGTGCCTCCGACTTCGCGTTGTCCGCTCCGGCGCGGCGGCCCCTTAGAAGCGCGACGCCAAGCGTGACCATCACCAGGATCCAGACCACCGTGCAAATGGCGATGGTGCCGATGATCAGGTGCTCCACATGCGTCGCGGGAGCGCCGTGCGGATCAAGTGCCGACTGATTGCCGCTGCAGCCCGACGCGAGGGCGGCAATCAGAAGGGCGCTGACGGCTCTCAAGGGGATGGTCCCTGGTCTGGGTGCACGCCGACCGGTCCCTGGTCGAACAGGATTATCGCCGGGCCGCGATTTTCGGCCGGGCGGGTGTGTCTGTCATCATTGCGACTGGGCGCGGCAATCTTGGGCGTATAGGAACCGATTGTCTGAATATATCCTGCGAGCTGCCAGATCTGCTCGATTGTCATGCGGCCGTGAAATGCAGGCATGCCGTGCGGACGGCCGTCCCGGATGGAAGCAACGATGGAAACCATCTCCGGCCCGTAAAGCCACCAGCCGTCAACGAAGCTGGGCCCGGCTCCGCCGCGACCATCACCATGGCATGTCGCGCAACCGAACCAGCCATAGAGGCGCTTGCCCTGGCTCAGATTGTAAGCGTCCGTTTCATACGGCTTGCCAAGCGCAAAATAACTCTCGGGCGGTGTTCCGCTGATACCGTTGGGCATGAGACGGAACCGGTCGAGGTCGGCAGCAGCCGGCGGATCGAGGCGAAGCTCTCTTGGTTCCCGCAGCCAACCGAGCAGACCGCCCACGCCAACGAGAAGCAGAAGCGCGCCCGCCGCCAGCGCCGACGTCGGATTTGCGACGGTCCTTTCTGTCAAGCGGCTCTCTGCCCCCATGGGATCAACCGTCTGGAGTTAAGTGGATCGGCTAAGGCGGACTGGCAAAAGCTTGTATGACGGCGTCTTCGACTTCGGGTCGTGATGGGCCAATGGAAAGAGCGGGTTGGTTTCGGGAAAATACGCCGCGCAGCAACCCTGTGCGATGTTGTAGGAAACGATCCGCAGGCCGGTGACCTTGCGAACGAAATTGTCGTCGATGGCGGTAGTCACATCAACGGTTTCGCCATCTGCGAAGCCCAGCCGGACGATGTCTTCCCCATTCATGAACACAATCCGGCGCGTGCCTTCAACGCCGCGAAAACGGTCGCTGTAGCCATAGATCGTGGTGTTGAACTGATCGTTTGATCGCAGCGTCGCAAGGTGCAGAACATCGGTTCTGCCAGACGTGGAAAATTCGGGAAAGAGTTTGCCTGGTGTAATGAAATTCGCTTTCCCGCTTTGGGTGACCCATTTTCGCTCGCGCGCCGGCAGCGGCCGGGCGAACCCGCCAGGCTTGAAAAGCCGCTTGTTGAAATCCTTGAAGGTTTCCGGGTATGTCCGCTCGATGGCGTCGCGGATTTCCGCGTAGTTGCCGACCCAGGCGTCCCACGGAGCGTTGGTCTTCCCAAGCGTGGCCTTGGCGATGCCGGCGACAATCGCGGGCTCCGACAGTAGGGTTGGGCTTGCGGGCTTTGCTCGTCCGCGAGAACCATGGAAGTGGGCAATGGAGCTCTCGATCGACACGGCCTGGGGACCAGTCGCCTGCTCGTCCAGCTCGATACGGCCGAGGCAGGGCAGGAGATAGGCGATCTCGCCGTGCAAGACATGGCTGCGGTTGAGCTTGGTCGCGATGTGCACGGTCAGACGCAGTGTGCGCCATCCCTCTTCCATGGCGGTGGTCTCAGGCACCGCTTTCAGGAAATTGCCGCCAAGGCTGATAAAGGCACGGGATTGGCCGTTCATGATTGCTTCGCACGTCTCGACTGTCGAGCGGCCCGTCCAGCGCGGCGGTTCAAATCTATAAAGCTCGGACAATTTGTCCAGCGGCGCTAACCCCGGCTTTTCCGTGATCCCGACGGTGCGCTGTCCCTGAACGTTGGAATGGCCGCGGACGGCGCAGATATTCGCTCCGGGCTTGCCGATATTGCCGCGCAGCAGCGCGAGATTGCAAACCATATGGACGTTCTGGACGCCCATGAGGTGTTGCGTCAGGCCCATGCCGTAAACCATCAGCACGGCATCGGATTTGGCGTAGATGGCCGCGGCCTGCATCATCTGATCGCGGCTGAGCCCTGACACCCGCTCCAGCTCATCCCACTGGTGGGCTCGTGCGGCCAGAGCAAATTCCTCGTATCCGGCCGTATGCTCCTTGATGAAATCATGATCGAGCACGTGCTTCTTATCGGCCGAGGCCATTGAGGCCGCGAATGCGACGATTGCCGCATCGTCAGGATCCTTCGGCTTTCCGTCCTCTCCTGCTATCCGACTGGTGCCTGATGCCTTGAGGGCATCGTCGGCTTCGATGAGCGCCTTGCAGACGCCGAACAGAGCGGCGATATCGCCGCCATTTTTGACCTGATAATATTCCGACGAAATCTTCGTCTCTTGGCCGGTCAGCATCTGAATCGGCGATTGCGGATTGATGAAGCGCTCCAAGCCGCGTTCGCGCAGCAAGTTGAAGGTGACGATCTTCACGCCGCGGTCGACAGCGTCCTGGAGGTCGTGCAGCAGGCGCGGGGAACATGTTCCTACGTTTTGGGCGATATAGAAAATACAGTCGGTATTTTCGAAGTCCGACAAAATTGCTGTCCCAACAGAGGCGCCGATACTTTCCGGAAGTGCCACCGACGAGCTTTCGTGGCACATGTTGGAACTGTCCGGTAAATTGTTGCTGCCGTACATGCGGGCAAACAACTGGTACATGTAGCTCGCCTCAAGGGACGCACGGCCCGACGTGTAAAGGTCGACCTGGTGAGGATCGAGCGCGCCCAACTCCCTGCCGATCTCGTCGAAGGCTTGTGCCCACGCCACCGGAACATACTTGTCGCTGATCGGATCCCATCGCATGGGATGGGTCAACCGGCCCTGTTCCTCCAAGTCATGATCTGGCCAGAGTTCCAGCTTGCTGAGTGTGTGCTTTTCGAAGAACGCGGGGTCGGCCCGTCGGGACGTGATTTCCCAGGCCGTCGCCTTTGCTCCGCTTTCGCAGAATTCGAGCGGATGCGGCCGGGCAGGTTTTGCCCAGGCACAACTGACGCACATATAGCCTTCGGGCTTATTCTGGATCGAAAGCAGCTTTGGCGCTTTCAAAGGGACGTGCTCTCTCGCGATGATCGCGGCCACGGATTTAGCTGAGCCCCAGCCGCCGACCGGTCCGTCATACGGTTTGATTGTGGCCGACCTTGCTTTCGATGTCATTTCTGCCTCGTTTGCATGAAGCGAGGCCGGACCTGGTCTCACCCATATCGACGCGATGCCCGCCGGCAAGTGAAACGACATTCGAGAACGCACCCGAACTATCCAGGTTGCTGCTCAGTCTGCCGAGCCCGGATACATAGAACTTGGAATCTGGCGCGTGGTTCCACGAAGGATTAGACCCTGCTGATACAACCAGATTGCCCTTCAAGAGTTCTTGCTATTATTTTGAGCAAGGGCAGCTTCTGTTGCCGTTCAAAGGCAACCAAGTCATGGACGTCCCCATCGCGCTGACAACGAACGCCAAAGTGGGCAAGAGCGGTCTGCTGCTCGTCTCGGACAATTGTGATGCGCGAGAACTACTGTGCATTGTGCGCGGCGCCAGGCGACTCTCGACCCGCTGCCGCGGCAAAGGCCATTTGCCCGCTGACTCTCCCAGAATTTGAATGGCCTATCGGGAGGGTCAAATTCCACTCGCCCGCGGCAATCGAACCCGATTGCCTCATCAGGCGATATTTTGGCTGGTGACGAAATGCCGGAGACCGGGCGCGCAAAGCATTGCTATTTTGGCATCTGGGTAGGCGAGGGGCAGATCGCGAACCAGCGCTGACGTCAGAACAACGTCCCCGATGTACTTTGTCTGAATAATAAGAATGGACTTGATGGTCGACCGGTCCTTCGTGGCAAGCGCCGATGCCAATCCGCATTTGCCATTTCCGAAGAGGCGGACAGCGCGACGGTTCGCCACTTGGACCGAAAACTGCGGCCATCGGCTTCAACCCTGACGAGCTGGTTGTTTGACAGCCGGAGGCGAGCGTCCGTCCGCTGGCGCGGCAGCCCAGTTCGATGCCATATCTGTTTCGCCCCGACCGGAGCCTGAGGGAGGTGCCTCCCAGGCCCGTTCCGCCCAAAGCGATGCCTCGAACCCTCCCTCGTCTTCAGGTGTGGAAGGCGACGAGAGCTCATGCTCTCTTTGGCCGGCAAGCCGCTTGAGAAGCCTGAGAAAATCATCGACGAAGGTGAAGATGACGGGGATGGCGACGAGGCTGAGGACGGTGGAAGTCATCAGGCCGCCGATGACAACAATCGCCATCGGTTGACGGAAACTGGAGTCGCCGCCGCTGAGACTGAGGGCTACCGGAAGCATCCCACCGCCCATCGCGATCGTCGTCATGAGGATCGGGCGAGCGCGCTTGTGGCAGGCGTCGACAAGGGCGTCGAAGCGCGAGAGACCGGAGCGGAGTGAGATGATCGCGTATTCGACCAGCAGGATCGAATTCTT
The DNA here is from genome assembly GCF_040320745.1 of Mesorhizobium sp. M0621. Taxonomy (NCBI): domain Bacteria; kingdom Pseudomonadati; phylum Pseudomonadota; class Alphaproteobacteria; order Hyphomicrobiales; family Phyllobacteriaceae; genus Mesorhizobium; species Mesorhizobium sp. M0621. The sequence continues at coordinate 37,156 of NZ_JAMYQF010000027.1, forward strand.
CGTCACCACGCCCATCAGCATGAGCAGTCCGATCACCACTGGCATGGAAAAGCTTGTGCCGGTCAGCACCAACGGCAAAAGCGCACCGCCAAGCGACAGCGGAAGCGCCATAAGGATCGTCAATGGCTGAAGGAAATCATGAAAGAGAAGAACCAGCACCGCATAGATGCAGAAGATCCCGATCCCCATGGCAATAGCGAAACTGCCGAAGAGCTCGGAGCTGCGCTCCAATTCTCCTTGCTCGACGAGTCGGACGCCTTCCGGGAGATTGTGAAGCGCGGGCAATGCCTGTGCTTCGCGATAGACGTCGCCCAGGATGCGCCCGTTGAGTTCAACCGACAGCGTGACATTTCGCGAGCGGTCGATGCGGCTGATCTCCGAGGGGCTGCCGCCGATGCTGATCTCGGCGACCGAGCCCAGATCGACGCTGCCCCTGGCGCCGACAACGCGAAGATTGGCGATGTCGTCAAACGTGGTGCGGTTGCTAGGGTCAAACCGAACGCGGATGGGAAGCTGGCGCTGCGGCAAGTTGAGCTTCGCGAGCGAAGAGGAATAGTCGCCATTGGTTGCCACGCGAACTGCCTCGGAAATCGCTTCCGCCGTGATGCCGAGAGCGGCCGCGCGGTCGAGGTTCGGGACGATCTGAATTTCCGGCGCCTGCAGGGAGGCACCGGAGGTGACCGCGCCGACCGCCCTGAGCGTGCGCAGTTGCTCTTCGAGCGCTCCGGCTGCCTGGCCGAGCGCGTTGGCATCGTCGCTGGCTAGCGTGAGTTCTAGTGTCGTGCCGTTGCCGCCCGTACCCACAGCGATCCTGGCGCCGGGGAGAACGGCGAGTGCCTGGCGGATATCATTCTCGATCTCGTTCTGCGTGCGGCTGCGTTCGCTGATCTTTCTCAGATCGACGACGAGCGACGCCGCCGCCGTATCGACGGTGGTCGAAGAATCGATAAGGTCACCTGAAGAAGTGGCCCCGACAGAAGAGAAGACATGCGTCACGTCAGGCAGTCGGGAAACGATCTCCGCGGCTCGTCGCGTGATCGCCTCCGTCTGCCCAATGGTGCTGCCGGGTTGCAGCGTCAAGGTGACTTGCGTCTGCGCATCATCCGAAGCGGGAAGAAAACCGGAACTGAGGAACGGGATCGTCGACATCGAAAGGCCGAGGAACAGGCAGACGCCAAGGACCGTCAGTTTGCGGCGCTGCAGGCAAGTTTTCACGACGGCCATGTAGGCGCGCATAACCCGGCCGTCCTTCACCTCAATCGGATGGGCCTTCATCATGTAAGCCGCCATCATCGGCGTCAGTAGGCGCGCGACGATCAGGGAGGCGAGAACCGCCACGGCTGCTGTCACGCCGAACTGACGGAAGATCAGGCCGGGAATACCGCTCATAAAGGCAGTCGGCAGGAAAACGGCGACGAGCGTGAAGGTGGTGGCGATGACGGCAAGGCCGATCTCGTCGGCGGCTTCGAGCGCGGCCTGCTTCGGCGGTTTTCCCATTTGCAGGTGACGCGCGATGTTCTCGATCTCGACGATCGCATCGTCGATGAGGATGCCGACCACGAGCGAGAGCGCGAGCAGCGTTACCGTGTTCAGGCTGAAATCAGCCATGTACATGACAAGGAAGGTCGGGATGACCGATAGGGGCAGCGCCACCGCCGCAAGGACAGTCGCCCTCCAGTCGCGCAGGAAGAGCCAGACCACGACGATTGCGAGGATGGCGCCCTCGTAGAGCATGTGCATGGAGCCGTCATAGTTTTCGATGATCGGCCCGGTAGTGCTGTAGGCCTCGACGATTTCGACATCTGGCTTGGCGGAGGCGAAGTTCCGCATAGCAGTGCGGATGGCTGCGGCGACGCCCGTATCCGAAAAGCCATTCGAGCGCTTGACTTGCACAGCGATGATCGGCTCGCCATCGAGGTAGGCGATGGATGCACGGTCGGCGAAGCTGTCCGAAACAGTGCCGATCTCGGCGAGACGCACCAGAGCGCCACTCGGGAGCGGGATCGCGAGCGCTCTCAACGCCTCGATCGACGAAACCGCGCCGAGCGTACGGATCACCTGCTTGCTGCCGCCGATTTCCGTCCGGCCGCCTGAAGCGTCCGACTGCATGGATTTGAGCCGCGCGGAAACGGTCGCGGCGCTGAGGCCGAGCGAACTCATCAACTGGGGATTGAGATCGATATGCACTTCACGATTGATGCCGCCGATGCGGCTGACCTGGCCGACGCCGGGCACGGCAAGCAAGGCCTTCGTCATGTCGTTGTCGACGAACCAGGAGAGTTCCGTCTCATTGAGGCGGACGGAGCGCACGGCGTAGGTAAGGAGCGGCGAGCCCTGCACCATCGTTTTCGTCACACTTGGTGTCTGCATCTGGGCAGGCAGGTCGCCGCTCATACCGTTGACGGCATTGCGCACCTCGTTCAACGCTGCTTCGCCGTCCTTCTCCAGCTTAAAGGAGACATTCATGCTGACCGCCCCGTCCGTGATCGTGGTCGTGACGTGATCCAGGAGGCTCAACGAGGCGAGCTTGTCTTCGATCTTGCGCGCGACTTCAGTTTCGAGTTGGGCCGGTGCAGCACCTTCGAGCGCGGCGTTGATCTGGACAGTCGGCAGCCCCATGTCGGGGAAGTTCTGTATCGCCAGGCGATCGAAGGCGAGTAGGCCGCCAACGGTGAGCAGGATGAACAGCAGGATTGCCGGAACCGGATTGCCGATCGACCAGGCGGAAAAGTTCATCGGGCGTCCTCCTCTACTCGGACAAGGGCTCTATCCGAAAGAAAGGCGCCGCCCGTCGTCACCACATCGGCCCAGGGATCAAGGCCCGAGAGGATTTCCACTTCCCTGCCATTGCGGCGGCCGGTTTCAACACGAACGCGTGAGGCACGCCTGTCTGTGTCCACGGTGAAGACGTAAGCGATGCCGTCCCGCATCACGAGCGCCGTCTCGGGCAGGGCGACGGCCTGCGTGGTCGCAAGCTCGATCTGGCCGGTGACGTAGAGGCCGACGGGTGGGTTTGGCTCCTCCGGCAGCGCCACATAGGCGAGCACCCTTCCGGTATCGGTGCTGACCGTCGGCCCGACGAGCCGCACGGTGCCTACGACGCGCCGCCCCTCCGGACTGACGATCGTGGCGGTCAGGCCCTCCTTGATGCGAGGCAAATAGCGTGCAGAGACTTCAGCCTGCCACTCGACACGCTGCTGGCGCACAAGACGGAATAGCTCCGTGCCCGACGAGACGACCGCGCCGAGTTGGACCGAACGGGCGGTGATCAGCCCGTCGTCCGGCGCCACTATAGTCGCCTGAGCAAGCTTGATCTTCTGGCTTTCGAGCGAGGCTTCGGCGGATTCGACACCAGCGACTGCGGTCTGCTCTGCGATCACATATTCGGTGATCTTCTCCTCGGAAAGCGCGCCGCTTGCCTGCACCTTGCGCGCTCGGTCCGCACTCGCCCTGGCTTTGGCAAGGTCTGCCTTCGCACTTGCCAGCAAGGCCTCCTCCTTGCGCAGTTCCGCGCGCACCGATTGATCAGCGAGCCGAACGAGAGGCTGATCCCTCGAGACGATTGACCCGACATCGGCGAGCACATCCGTCACACGCAGGCCGCCTATTTCCGCAGCGATGACCGCCTCGTGCCAGGGCTTCAGCCAGCCGCTGGCGGGTATCGTTTCAGGCCACTGGCGTTCCGCGGGCTTTGCCACGGCGACGGTAAGCGCTGCCGCCTCGTTCGGTTGCGCAAGTGCAGGCTCTGCGGCGAGGACAAGATTCCCACTCAGGAAGGCGACGAGGAGAAGAGGTGAAGATCGCATTAGAGCAGGCTTTCTTTCGACTTTTCCTGCAGATTCTTGGGTGAGGAAGCGCTCTCGTTCCAGCCGCCGCCGAGCGCCTTGTAGAGCGCGATCCAACAGCGCACCGCGTCGCGACGGATTTCGATGAGCGAAACCTCCGCCGACTGAGCCGAACGCCGCGCCTCCTCACGGTCAAGCAGGCTTGCGCCACCGGCCTTCCAATTCGAATCCACGGCTTTGAAATAGGCGCGGTAGTTGCGTGCCGCGCTACTGGCGTCGCTGACGCGTCGCCGCGTACTGTCGATCCGAACGAGGGCGGTCTCGACTTCGGAGACCGCGTCCAGCACGCCTGATTTGTAGGCGGCCACCGCCCCCTGGTATGCGGCTGCCGCGCCGCCCACTGCTGCCCGCCGCGAGCCCCCGTCGAAGAGCGGGATCGAGATGGCCGGGCCAAAGGACCAAGGCAGAGAGGTTCCCATCAGCGATGAACTGCCGATCGTGACGGAGCCGCCGAGGCTGAGGCTGGGATAGAGATTGGCTTTTGCCGCGCCGACCTCGGCGAGCGATGCGGCGACCTCGAGTTCCAGGGCGTCGATGTCGGGGCGCTGCCGTAAGGCGTCGGCAGGCACGGCGGATAGTTTGAGGCTCTTCGGCGTGGGTAATCCTTGCTTGCCCATCGCCAGAATATCGCGGACATGAGGCTCGTCACCGCCAGCAAGGCGGACGAGCGACTTGACGAGAACCTCGCATTCGGCACGCTGGGCGCTTCGTGTCGAGGCCGAGGTAGCAGCACTCGCCCGCCCCAGCGCAAGGTCGGCGCTCGACGTTATGCCGGAGGTTGCGGCCGTTTCCATTGCCCGGATCGTCTCGCGCTCCGAGGCAAGTTCAGTGGTATAGACTTGCTCCAACTGCCGGCAGGCACGGTATTGCACATAGTAGTCCGCCACCTCGGCGGCCAGTGAGACGCGCGCATCGTGCCAATCGGCGATCCGCTCGTGGACCCGCAGCCGCGCGGCCTCGCTCCTCTGCCGCGTCTTGCCGAACAGATCGATTTCCCAGGAGGCGTCGAGGCCACCGCTCGTCGTCGTGGCGGCAGCAACCTGGTTGGCTTTGTTGCCGCCCGTTCCTGCGTGGGCGAGTGACGCCGAGCCGCCAATCGCGGGGAAAAAGCTGGCCTGCGTGGATGCAAGCGTGGCGCGCCCCCTCTCGATCTCTGCCGCAGCGGACTCGAGCGTGGGGCTTTCCGCCTGCGCCGACGCAATGAGGGCCGTCAGCGATCGATCGGAAAAGGTCGACCACCAAGACACGAGATCGCCGGTTCGGCCGCCATGCGGAAGGGCGGCATGCCAGGCATTGGCGATTTTGGGATCAGGTTGCTTGACGCTGGCGATGGTGGTGCAGCCTGAAACGACCAGGCACGCCGCAATGCCGGTTGTGCCGATAGTCCCGCGATTGCCTGCCTTTGTCGCGGACTCCAATCGGTGGATGATGCGGTCCGGCGTAAAACGGCCAGTTGGAAAGACCATCATGACAATGGCCACCAGTCGATGCATGTCTACCGCCTTGTTCCGGGCCGCCGCCGGGAAGAGCCATCGAAGTTCTCCGTCCGGCGATCGGCATACTCGCGACCGTTCCTTTCAGTCGCGTCTGGCGGCATTAATCCCGATTTGTCATTGCCTTGGATTATGTGTTGTTAAGAGTTGCTAAGGCGCCAGGCGGGAAGTGCGGATGCGTACCGCGCACAGAATTGCTGCCGGGGTCGCTGGGACGTGGCCGGTGCGGGGCGGCGCAGCAACAAAATTAAACACAATTGTTGCTGACAGCCGTGATGGGCAGCGTGTTATTCCGAAAGGGAAAGGGCAACCAGAATGGCCAAGCCTATGGATAACGTCGGATCAAATGTCCTTGCTCAAGCTTCGGCCCGAATTCTCGTGGTTGAGGATGACCGGGATATAGCAACTATGCTGATCGAACTGATGAAGGATGCGGGCTATGCTGCCGAGACGGTCGGATCGGCCATGGAGATGGATCGCGTCTTAAAAAAGAAAGAGTTCAACCTGATCGTGCTGGATGGAATGTTGCCTGGAGAGGACGGTTTCAGCATTTGCAGAAGGATCAGGGCATCGGATACGACGCCCATCCTCATGCTCACCGCGCTGACGAAAGAGGTGGACAGGGTCGTTGGCCTGGAAATGGGTGCTGATGACTATGTCACAAAACCGTTCAGCTCCAGGGAGCTTTTGGCGAGAATAAAGGCGCTGTTACGCCGATCGTCGTACTCAAGCCAAATCAAACCGAGTCAGGACCCGATGACGTTCGCCGGCTGGCGCATCGATCCTGTCACGCGCGAATTGACGGACATTGACGGAGTGCACGTGCCGCTTACGACAGCGGAATTCGATGTGCTGCTTGTGTTCTGCGAGAACCCTCGGCAGGTGATGAACCGGCAAGACATACTTGCCCGCACCCACGCTGGCGCTGCCGGACCTGTCGAGCGCAGCATTGATGTGCATGTGAGCCGTATCCGGCAAAAGATAGAGCCGAACTACAAGGAGCCCACATTCATCAAGACAGTGCGGTTGGGCGGCTACATCTTCACTCCGGAGGTTGCGGTAGCTATATGATTGGTCGGTTCAGACGGGCGCCCATCCGGCTCCAGTTCGTCGTGCTCGCCGCGATTCCTATTCCGGCAGTGCTCCTTAGCGTCGTCGCGCTCTTGCCGGAGCCGTACATCTTCCAGGCCAAGCAAGTGGTTGCGGTCAGAAGCACACAGATCGAATTGATCGTAGAGCAACTCAGAAACAGCGCGGACGATGCCGACGCCGACAAGCTGCTGCGAGCGACCGCTCCCATAGGTCTGGAGATGAGGATTTTGCCGTGGCGTGATCTTAACGCCGGAAGCAGCCACCAGGGGGATATGCAATTCATCGCCGATGATCTCCGCGACGTGCTGCCCCCTGAATTTGAGACTACGGTTCTTCCGCAGGACGCTGAACACAATGCTTTGGCGGTGCGTGTTGACGCCAAGCGCGGCCTCCTGGTCCGGTTCTCCGACGCCGATACCTATCCAGCCGTCTTCGGCACGATTGTCGAACTCGTTGCCAAGATTTTGATGTTAATCCTGCCGATGCTTCTGCTGGTGCTTTACATAGGTGGTGTGATCACGGCGCCACTCGTCCGCTTTGCCGAAGCTGCAAAGAGCTTGCGGCTCGACGGCAACGAGGAGCAGTTGTTCGCTGAAGCAGGCGCCAAGGAGCTTCGCACCCTCGCAACAGCACTCAACGATATGCGGCGCGGAATTCGCAAGATGGTCGATGACCGCACGCGGATGCTGACCGCAGTGAGCCACGATCTGAGAACACCACTGACGCGGCTAAGAATGCGCGTGGAGCGATCAAAGGAGATCCCGTCGAAACAAGCGATGCTTGACGATATCGCCACATTGACCGCGATGCTCGAGGAAAGCCTTCAATATCTGAGCAGCACGGCCCGCGACGAGCCGTTTCGAAAGGTTGATATTGCAGCCCTGATGAAGACAATCGTTGCCGGGTTCTCCGATCTTGGACACACGGTGATTTACGTCGGCCCCGAGAGATTCGGATATTCATGCAAGCAGAAAGGGCTGACGCGGGCAGTAACCAACATCGTGGAAAATGCCGTCAGGTTCGGGAAGATCGTGCATGTCCAATTGTCCAATTTTCCGCCAAACAAAGTGTCCATTGTTGTGCAGGACGATGGCCCCGGCCTTGCAAAGGGTCTCCACGAGAAGGCTCTAGAACCATTTTTCAAGGCGGATGAGGCCCGATCCTCGAACACCAACAGCGGCTTTGGGCTGGGTCTCTCGATCGCGGACGAGATCGCAAAGAGCCATAGTGGGTCGCTATCACTCGAGAACATACCGCCGCACGGGCTGCGAGCGACGATATCGCTGCCGGCGGCACGGGTTGTTCCGCTCAAAAGCACCAAGACTGACGACATGCAAGGGCAGGCGTCAACGCGGCAGGCGCTCGCCAAAGGCAGATAGTCGGCACGACGCAGGGCGCGTGAGGCGGCGTCTCCTGGCGCTGCAAGGTCTGATGCTTCGTGAAGCCGGCGCGACCGCGCCACGTCCTGAAGCAGTTTCTTCATTTCTCTCAAAGAAACGCGGTCCGCGCGCATCATCTGTCTAATGAGAGGGTCTTTCAGGATGTCTGCGCACGAACCGGACGCGACCTACTTCGAGCCTGTAACCGAACTGAAGCGGAGCACGGAGGTTGTTCGTGGCCATGTAGGCAGAGGCACAAGGCCGTCTGAGAAAATGAATGTTGATTTGGCGCGAGCGAGTGTGGGGCGAGATTCTGAACCCTATTTGACGCGGTAGCGACTCGCCGAAGTTGCCACGATACATCTTGAAGACTGGGCAGGCGCGGTTGCCGGGCCAACATACCTCGGAAGAAAATCTGCAGATTCCACGATCGACGTTGCACCGCTGGCAGAAGCGTAACCAGGTCATAGCATTGCGTAAGGGCCTCGGCAGGCACGTCTTCCCGCTGGCCCAGTTCGTTGACGGAAGACCCGTTGCTGGAACACCCGAGGTGTTCGCGCTGGCAAAACCGCCAAGGCTTGCATGGTCATGGCTCGTTCGCCCTTCACGCTACCTTGAGGGCAGCGTTCCCATCGAGTTGCTGAGACGAGACCTTGTCGATGAAGTCGTCATAGCTGCCAAGCGTTCGTTCTGTCCCGCGCGCAGCGAGTAATGTCAGGCGAAAGTCGTCGGCCGAATCGGGCACGGCAGGCTCATTTCCAGCCATCGCAGATCATTTCGAGGCCGGGTTTCACCCCAGCCTGGTCATTTCATGCAGGCGGATCGTCGTCCGGCAGCCGTTTGTAGTGAGCAAGTTGTCTATGGCCTGATAACAACTCTTAACAACACAAAATCCAAGGTAATGGCGAATCTGACCTAATGCCGCCATCCGAACCGTGTGAGCGCGCGCCTCGGGTGAGACCATTCTGAAGTGTCTGACTTGAGTCGGCGCAACGGGACCCCTCCATCAACATCGCGACAATTGGCATATTCAGGGCAGATCTCATGGTAATTCTTGTCGTCATGGTCACGCTTGTGGCTGCGAGCATCATGTACGTCTACCGTTTCCGGGGTGAGGCCCGCTACGAAAGCCTGTCTGAGTACATCCGCAAGGGGTGGCCAATTTTTTCGCCGCTGAATTGCGCGTTGTACATGACAACGCTGCCGCACGGATCAAAGGCCGTTCTCGACCCGGCTGATTTTCCGGAACTCGAGGTGCTGCGTCAGAACTGGCAAACCATTAGCTATGAAGGCATCGAATTGCTGCGCGAGAATTACTTTGACGCCAGCAAACGGCCCGGCACCGCTGGGACTTATGACGTCGGCTTCCGAACGTTCTTCAAGTATGGCTGGAGCCGCTTCTACATCAAGTGGTACGGGTATGAGCATCATTCCGCAAGACGCCTGTGCCCCAGGACCGTCAAGATACTGCAGGGCGTGCCGAGCATACATGGAGCGATGTTTGCCTATCTACCCAAAAGAGCCCAGTTGACCCGGCATGCCGATCCGATCGCCGTATCACTGCGCTACCACCTTGGCCTCGTCACCCCGAACTCCGACGCCTGCTTCATCAATGTGGATGGCCGCAACCTGAGTTGGCGCGATGGCGAGGTTATCATGTTCGATGAGACCTACCTGCACTTCGTGCGCAACGATACCGACTGCGACCGCCTCATCCTCATGTGTGACGTGAAAAGGCCATTGAACCTGCTGGGTGCGGTGTTCAATTTCTTCTACGAAGGCCTAACACGTGCCACGGTGGTACCCAATACGGCGGAGGACCATCGTGGCTTGGCCAACAAGGTCTTTGCGGGGCTCGCGCCTCTCCTGGCAGGCAGCAAGGTACTGAAGTCGACGAACCGTCCCCTGTACCTGGTCATCAAGTGGGCGGTGAATACCCTGCTGTTGCTACTGCTGTTGGGGCTGTTTGCCGGCATGGCGAAGTTGCTGAGCCAGCTCGTCTAAACGCTTAGCTTCGATTTGATATCCACAATCCAAAGGAAAGGCCGAGCGCTTGTTGTGCCTCCAGGCTAACCGCGTGGGTCGCGCCGCAACATTTCTTAACATCACAAAATCCAAAGCAACCTCGTAGTCCGAAACAGTGCGCCCGCTGGAGGTGCGACTGTCCACCCTCCTTAGGAGCCGATTCGTATGTCAGCTACAAAGTCTTTCCCTTATCCGCGGCCAGGTAGGGGTCGGCTTCCTCACCGGCGGCGCAAAGGACAGCCCCATTGTTTGGAAAAACGTGCAGCCGTCCGGGTTCTTATGTGGGGGTATAGGTTCTAGGAGTTCCGTACCCATTCGCTAGCCTTGGCATGACCGTCGGCCATCTCCCGGCACAACAAGCCACTGGCAGCCGGCAGGGCAATCCTGTCGACGTTTTCCCGTCAGCAAGGACTCTTCTTCCCTTCAAAATCCCCGCTGGCCGCCCCCCGGGAGGCTTAAATGAATATTCTTTGGCGGTAATGCGGAGCTACACAATGTCGGACCCGACTACTCTATTCCGCGCTTGGATGTCGCATCCTTTTCGGACCGCCTTACTCGTGTCTTCCGGGCGAGCTCTGGCGGCGGCAATGACTCGCGAAATCAGCTCTTCACAGTCTCCGGTTGTCGAGCTTGGCCCCGGAACTGGCGTCTTCACCCGACAGCTGATCGTTCGCGGCGTGCCTCAGGAGCGCATAGCGCTCATAGAAAGCGCCACTGCCTTTTCCCACATGCTACGTCGCCGGTTTCCGGCTGCACCCTTGCTGGACATCGATGCGACGGAGTTGCGGCGATGCGATCCTTTTAATGGCGAGAAGATTGGCACGGTGGTCAGCAGCCTCCCGCTTCTCACCATGCCGGCTTGGCGGGTTTTCGCCATTCTATACGGCGCTTTCCACATTCTTCGTCCGGAAGGAGCTGTCTATCAATTCACCTATGGCTGGCGGTGCCCGGTACCTGACTCCGTTCTCGACCGGCTCGGGCTTGAGGCGACATTTACTGAATGGGTTTTCGCCAACGCGCCACCTGCGCGGGTTTACCGGATCGCCCGGCGCTCGGATGCGATCGGAAGAGCGTGATGGACTTCCCCGTTTGCCGTCGAGCTTCCCGGGCGAGGTTGTTCGGACGGACAAGAAGTTGCTGTCTCCGGCAAAAGGACACGTGCGGGAAAATGCACGGGTGGCGGGTGCAACAACTCTTAACAATACATAACCCACGGCAATGACAAATCGGATTAATGCCGCCCGACGCGACTGTGAAGAACGATCGCGGGGTATGCCGAGCACCGGTGGAGACCTCGATGGTTCCTTCCCGGTGATGGCCCGGGACAAGGCGATAGACATGCATCGACTGGTGGCCGTTGTCCTGCTGGCCTTCCTTGCTGGCTGTTTGGCGCCGGACCGCATTGTTTATGGGCCGAAGGCTGCGACGGCAGCCAGTATTCGGGGGTTCAGCGACATTCGTATTTATGCAGATTCGGCCCGGAAACTGCCCGAGGCGCACGCCTGGCTGCCCATCCCGAGACACAAGGAAATTAACTACCTAGTCTTGTCGAGCGGCGGTGGCGCAGGCGCATTCAGCGTCGGGGCGCTAAAAGCGTGGTCGGATAGTGGACAGCGACCGGAATTCGACATGGTCAGCGGCGTCAGCACGGGTGCGCTGATCGCGCCCTACGCCTTCCTCGGCTCGGCTTACGACCAGCCACTCGTGGACCTCTACACAAGCGGTGTCGCCAAGGATTTGGTCGATGCAGATTTCCTGCCGAGGGGCCTGTTCGGAGCAAGCCTGCTGAAACAGAAGCCGCTGCGAAAAATGGTCGAGCGCTATTTGACGCGAGACATACTGGAAAAAATCGCGGCCGAGCACCGCAAGGGGCGACGACTGCTCGTTTTGACCTCGAACCTCGATTCCCAAAGAGCCGTGATCTGGAACATGGGCGCCATCGCGAGCAGTGGGCGGCCCGGTTCGCTGAAACTCTTCCAGGACATCCTCATCGCCTCGGCAAGTATCCCCGGCATTTATCCGGCCGTGCTCATCAAGGCCGAAGCTGGAGGGGAGGCGTTTGAAGAAATGCACTCTGACGGCGGTTCGGCTTCTCAAATCCTGACCATCCCGGAGGGGTGGATAGCCAATTCGGACAAAGGCGTCCGCCCTAAGAACCTCAAGTTCAACATGTACATCATCATCAACAACGCGCTGATGCCGGAATTTACCACGACAACGAACAATACGTTTGCTGTCATGGCCAGGGCGAATTCCACGCTCGTCAAGGCACAGACCCGCAGTGCGCTGCTGGCTACCTACGTCTACGCCCAAAGGAAGGGCATTCGGTTCCGCGTGGCCTCGATCGACAAGCAGTTCCCCTACAGCATGACCGATCCGTTCAACACCGACTACATGCGCGCCGTCTACAACCTCGGTTACGCAGAAATGGCGAGCGGCAGCCTATGGCAAGACAGGCCCTTGTTCACCGACAAGGTTGCTGCCGCCCAGCCTGCGAAACAGACGCAATAGTCACCCGCTTGCCCCCCCTCCATTCGCAAAGCCCAACAGGAGAACGAAGTGCCAAATCCCCGTATAAATCAGCCAGACGGTCGACCGCAGCATCGATCGATCGGTTTCGCGCTTCTGCCGTCGCTGCTTGTTTCGGCGGTTGCCGGTTGCACGTCGGTGCCGCTCCAGCCGGACAACTCGTTATCCTCCTATGACGGTCTCACCAAAGTCGATGGGCGGATCAGGAAGGTAGAATACAAGGCTGTCCCCGCCGATCTCACCGCAAGCAAGATAGTGTACATTGAACCGACGCTGGTTTCGCCAACCGCTGCGCAATCCTCGATCAGGGTCACTGATCAGGCCCTGGTGGCAACCGTGGTCAGCCGCGCGCTTTGCATAGGCGTCAGCGATCGGTTCACGGTCACGGACGACAGAGAAAACGCCGATCTGATCGTTCACGCGACGGTCACCCGCATTGTGCCCACCAACGCTACAGTCGCCGGCCTGTCGACCGTGGCGTCCATCGGGGCTTCGTTCGCGTCCTCCTCCGTTCCCGTTCCGAGGATTCCACTTGGACTGGGTGGACTTGCCGTCGAGGCCGAGGCGACCACGAAGGAGGGAAAACAGGCTGCTGCGATGGTGTGGTCGAAGGGCGCGAATTTCGTGACCACAGGCGCGCGGATGTCACAGATTGGCGACGCCTACTCTCTGGCGGAGAGTTTCGGAAGTGACTTCTCCAAGATGCTTGTCACGGGCAAAACGCCGTTCAAGTTTGGCCTCCCAAAGCTTCCATCTTATCAGAAGCTGAAATCCGGGCTCGGTGGCAAACCCAAATATCAGGCTTGCGAAAGGTTCGGTCGCTCGCCAGGTCTGAAGGATTTCGCAGGCGGGCAACTCGGTTTGCCGCCGTCCTGGACGGACAAGCCAGCTCGACAATAGGGCGGCAAATTTGCGGCAAAGATCGGTCAAGGATCGACCAGAAGGGTCGCTATGCCAATATCCGATGGCAAGATACCCGAGGTGGCGAAGCCAGCTCGCAAGCGGACCCTCGTCGCGAAACTGGTCACTTTCTGGTATTTTGTCTTCGATCACTTCATCGATGCAACACTTAGCGCGACGGTCACGATGATCATGATCGCGCTGGCAATGAGGCATATATACCAGAATGGATTGGCGGTCGTTCACGGCGTGGAGCGGCGTCGCCGTGCTATTCTTCTTGCCATTGATGCGATGATGAGGGGCGATCCTAAATCCTCGCAATCCAGCTGGGATCCGGCTTTCGGAACTGCGTCGTCCGCATGCGGAGCCGCGGTGAGTCGGTCGGCCTGCACTCCCCACCCCCCCGACAGGCCGACCGACATCGATGAACGAAACACTCAACCAAGCCAATCCTGCCATGAAACGAGCCCGAGCGTGTCGCTGATTCCACCGCCGAGTGGATTAACATTAGCCGAACTCGCGGAAGAAGCGGGAGTTTCGCTTCCGACGTCTGCCGATCCAACCACGCGTCTGCAGAGTGGGGCGAGCCTGGAAACGGCCCAGTCATGGCACATCGCCTACATCGATCATGCCCGCTACGCGAACGCTTTGCGCGCCACCAAGGCCGGTGCTTGCTTTGTCTCGGAGCGCTTTGCCCATCTCGTGCCGCCCGACACCATTCCAATCATCGTCCGAGATCCTCGCCTAGTTTACGCCAGAGTCCTTGCGCGGCTGCATCCCGAGGCGCTGCGGGTCGCACCCCTTTTTTGCCGCGCCAATGCCACCGAGGGATGTTTTGTGCATCCATCGGCGCAGATTGGAACCGGTGTCGTGCTCGATCCCGGCGTCGTCATCGGAGAGCGGGTGTTCATCGGCGCCGGCACCACGATAGGCGCCCATGTGGTGCTGGGGCCGGACGTTGTGATCGGCTGGGATTGCTCCATCGGCCCCAGCGTCACCATCACCCATTGTAACATGGGCGATCGGTCGATCGTTCATGCAGGGGGTCGCATCGGCCAGGACGGTTTCGGCTTCGCGATGAACGCGTCAGGACACCTGAAGGTGCCGCAGCTCGGCCGAGTCACGATTGGGAACGACGTGGAGATTGGGGCCAACAGCACGGTCGATCGCGGCAGCGTGGGCGACACTGTCATTGGAGACGGGACGAAGATCGATAATCTCGTTCAGGTTGCGCACAACGTGCGGATCGGGCGTCATTGCGTGATCACTGCCCAAGTCGGGATCGCGGGCTCGACGGTGCTGGAGGACTACGTAGCGGTGGGAGGCCATAGCGCCATCGCTGGCCATCTGCGCATCGGACGGGGCGCTCAACTTGCCGCAGCATCCCGGCTCATGAGAGACGTTCCGGCAGGGGAACGCTGGGGCGGAATGCCGGCTAAACCTTTGCGAGAATGGTTCCGCGAGCAGACGACCCTTAAGAAGCTTGCGAAGTATCGCACTGGAGCTTGACTCTGTAGCCATCCCATTCTCGGCCTGACCGTCAAAGCTAACCTCCCGCGCCAGCATGTCGGCGACCTTCTTCTTCACCTCGGCGTCCGGCCGGCGGCGCACCCGGAGCGGGAAGGCGACGTTTTCGGCCACCGTCAGATGCGGAAACAGCGTGTAGCGCTGGAACACCATGCCGATGTTGCGCCTGTGAGACGGCACTGCGAGCAACGACTTGCCTTACAGGTGCACGTCGCCGGAGCTCGGGTCCTGGAAGCCGGAGATGGCCGTGGAACCCTAGGGAAACAGTACGGGAAGATTTCTGATTTTGGCCCACGAAAAACTCAATAAAATCAACGTTCTAATACGTCCTCTCACCAAAACGCTCTCACCAAAACGCCAATGTAAGTTGCTGATTTTATTGATTTATTATTCTTTGCCCACGCCGTGGATTCGAACCATCTCATAAAAATCATTTGGATTGTGTTCGAGTACGGTTTCGAGGCCTGCCACGAAGTTGATCTTTGAGTCGTTCCGGATCACTGGACTGGACGTGCTATGCCCAACTTGCCCCGTGGTTGACCTGCACCGGCCGCAAGAGGCCGGCGGCTTTGCGCCCCAAGTTTGCCGTAGGGGACCGCATTGGGGCTTCCTGAGAGCAGACGTCTCTGCAGCTTCACTGGAGGTCAAGCAGCCAACTATTGGCAATAATGCGGGGAGAGCGCAGGATTATCCAAAGGGCCTTCGCCTGCGACAGGAGATCTGCGCGATGAGGCAGTTTGGTAGCGAACCAGTTCGTGATCCTGCGGACCTCGGCTTCGACAAGGCGCGGCTGGCGCGACTGAAGGAGTGGATGCAGCGCTATGTCGACACAGGGCGCTGGCCGGGTGGTGCGGTGCTCGTCGCGCGCCATGGAGAACTCGCCTTTTTCGATTGCGTCGGTTACGCCGACGTCGAAGCCAAGCGGCCTTGGCAGCGTGACCTCATCGCCCGCATCTACTCGATGACCAAGCCTGTCACCGCCGTCGCGCTGATGATGCTGTACGAGGAGGCGCGCCTGCATCTCGACGATCCGGTCGAAGCTTACCTGCCGGAATTCAAAAACGGGCAACTTCTGATACCGGGCGCAACGTCGCTGGACCAAACAGTGCCCATCAAAACGAAGATGACGATCCACCATCTGCTGACCCACACATCTGGCCTAAGCCTTTTTACGAACCCCCGACTGCTCGGTGAAGCTTATGCCAAGGAAAAACTCGGCCTCGCCCTTGCTTACGGTGGGCTCGACAAGATGGTGCGCAGGATCGCCGAGCTGCCATTGGAATGGGAGCCGGGCACGAAATGGCAATACAGCACCGGGTCTGATGTTATCGGTCGAATCGTGGAAGTCGTTTCCGGAATGACGCTCGACAAGTACTTCGCGACCCGCATCCTCGAGCCCCTCGGCATGAGCGACACCGGCTTCTCTGTGCGGGGGTCTGAGATCAGCCGTTTTCCCCCGCTCTATGAGGCTATGGCCGGCGGGATGGCAGTGCACGAAGCGCCGGAGGTTTCGGAATGGCGGGAAGGCAAGGTTGATACGTTCTGCGGCGGAGGCGGGCTCGTCGGAACCATCGACGACTATTGGCGGTTCACCGAAATGCTGCGGGCTGGAGGTGAAATCAACGGCGAACGCATCCTCAGTCCACGCACTTTGAGATTGGCAGCGTGCAATCACCTACCGGGAGATCTTGCCTCGATGGCAGCCGAAGTTTGGGCCGAAACCCAGTTTGACGGCGTCGGGTTCGGTCTGTTGGGCTCCGTCGTCCTCGATCCGGCTAAGGCACAAATTTCGGCGCAAGTCGGCGACTATGGCTGGGGCGGGGCGGCAGGCACCTTTTTCTGGATAAGCCCGGTCGACGACATGGTTGTCATTCTCTTCACGCAACTGCTGCCGTCAAGCGCCATTCCGGTACGCAAAGAGCTGCGCGCACTCGTCCACAGTGCGTTGACAGGAGCCTGAGACACGTCAACAGAAACTGCGCGGTGCAACTTCGCGCTTGGCAGGCTTGGGCCGTGATCGAGACGATGCCCGCGCAACGTGAAGTCCGCTCTTGAGGAACCGCAGGCACTAAGCCGCCTGTCTCCTTGCGGCCCTTGCTGAGACGTTAGTTTCGGGATGCAGAGCGCCCGCTTCTGGCACGTTCTTCCGCTTGGCGAGCGCGTACATGACCCTCGTTGCTGCCGTTCAGTCGCAAAATCACAAAGCCCGGATCGGGGTGACGCGCATCTAATGTTCCGAGACGCCGGCCGCGCGGCGCGAGGCCATATCTGCGGTGCACGCGTTCCGAACGCATGGCCAAGTGGAACGATTCTCCGGATAGAGGAGCTGATGTTTCAAGCTCGTGCTTGGCGCCCAGTCATGATTTGGCGAACTCAGGCTCGCTCGGAACATCCGGTCACCAAAATAGTCCGCAGCGTTCGCCGCCAATCCAGCGTGGACAGGGCAGGCGGCGTCTTTGCCTGCCGATCCAGGTGGTGGCAGGAGGTAGAGTGCCGCGAACTGGAGGGCGCGCCCCGTCATCTGGCGAGAAGCGGAGCGGCCGTTCAGGCCTCTACTACTATTGTCGGCGCGCCGGGCCTGGCATGGCCGATGATGCGAGCCGAAGGATAGCCGTCCGCGACGATCCTCTCAACGAGCGCCGCTGCGCGGTCGGCCTCGCAAGCAACCAGCAACCCGCCCGAAGTCTGTGGATCCGTGAGAAGATGGCGTCGCCACTCGGGCATGCCGGGAGGTAAGCTTATCGCGTCGCCATAACTCGCCCAGTTGCGCCGCGATGCGCCGGTAACATGGCCGTCGACCGCGAGCGAGGCAGCTTCGGAAAAGAGCGGCACGTCGTGGCTGCAAATTATCAGCGTGCACCCGGAACCGCGTGCCATCTCGAGGGCATGTCCGAGCAATCCAAATCCGGTCACGTCGGTGACGGCGTGGACGCTCGCGTCCTGCGCCAGCTCCGATCCGATCCGGTTGAGAAGGGTGGTGGAGGCGATCATTTCGCGATAGCCGCTCTCGGAAAGCGCCTGCTTCTTGATGGCGGCGGAATAGATGCCGACGCCGAGCCCTTTCGTCAGGATCAAGGCGTCATCCGGTCTGGTGTCAGAATTGCGTCGGATGTCCTCGGGTCGGCATGTGCCGATGACTGCGAGGCCGTAGATCGGCTCCGGCGAGTCGATTGAGTGGCCGCCGGCAACCGGGATTCCGGCGACGGCGCAGACAGCTTCGCCACCTTTCAGGATTTCGCGGACCATGAGCGTCGGGATCTTGTCGAGAGGCATGCCGAGAATAGCCAACGCCATGATCGGCCGGCCACCCATCGCATAGATATCGGACAGGGCGTTGGTTGCGGCAATCCGGCCGAAATCGTAGGGGTCATCTACCATAGGCATGAAGAAGTCGGTGGTCGCAATGACGCAAGTCGCGCTTTCGAGTTGCCAAACTGCCGCATCGTCGCCGGTCTCCGTGCCGACGAGAAGTTGAGGATAGGGACTGGCAGCCGCCGGATCGGCGAGAAGCTGCTGCAGCACTGACGGCGCCAGCTTGCAGCCGCAACCGCCGCCATGGGCGAGGCTGGTCAGGCGCACAACGGGCGCTTTGGTGATTTCAGGCGAGAGGGCGATTGCCATGGTCGTCGAGCCTCCTCTGCTGGCACGCTTTAAGTACGGAATCAAAGTCAACCGGAATGGAAAATACGATCGCTCAACGCACGGCACGTTTGGAGCACGCTTGCTCTGAGCGGATTTCGTGAGTTAGGAAAGGCAAGGGCCGCATCCGGCGTGCGAGGCATCGCCGTCATTGGGAATCGATCGAAAGGCGCCCCGACCCGCGGGAGCTGTTTCATCGCCACGCCTTACTGTATGGCAATGCGTTCATTTTCGTCAATCGCAATCGCGGTCACGAAAAGATGACCGTAATATTCAACAATAATACCCAATGCCGATTTGCGGGCACAAACCTGTTGCAGGAAGGCGGTTCGGAGGGGCACTTTTGCTGCACCGTACGCGCCCCGTTCTTTGGCATTGATTTTATTTGGTCCGACACTAGTTAGTCGGATTGACCGTTGGTTCGAGTTGCCTGGTGGGGCATCGGCTTCGGGAGGAACCCATGAACATCAATCTTTCTCGACGCGCGTTCCTGCAAACAGCAGGCGCGGGTCTCGCCGGTACTTCGCTTGGAGCCCTCGGCTTCGGCGACAGCGAGGCCGCACACGCGGTGGCTATACGGCCGTTCAAGCTCGCGAACACCACCGAAACACGCAACACCTGTCCATACTGCTCGGTGGCTTGCGGCATAATCTTGTATTCGAAGGGCGATCTCAGAAAGGGCGAGCCGGCCGAGATCACCCATATCGAGGGGGACACTGATCATCCGACCAATCGCGGCACCTTGTGTCCCAAAGGGTCGGCCCTGCTCGGATTTGTCAAGTCGCCGACCCGTCTGCAACATCCGATGATCCGCAGACCGGGCTCGGACAAGTTCGAACCGATAAGCTGGGAAGACGCGCTCGGCCGCATCGCCCGCCTGATGAAGGACGATCGCGACAAGAACTTCGTTGCGACGAACAATGACGGCGTGACGGTCAACCGGTGGATCACCACCGGCTTCCTCGCCGCCTCGGCTTCGACCAATGAAACCGCGTTCGCGACCTACAAGGTGGTCCGCAGCGCGGGCATGCTGGTGTTCGACAACCAGGCACGTGTCTGACACGGCCCGACGGTGGCGAGTCTCGCCCCAACATTCGGCCGCGGCGCAATGACCAATTCCTGGACCGACATCAAGAACACGGATCTCGTCGTCATCATGGGCGGCAATGCCGCGGAAGCGCATCCTTGCGGCTTCAAATGGGTCACAGAGGCGAAGGCCAACCGCGGCGCCAAGCTGATCGTCGTCGACCCGCGCTTTACGCGCTCGGCTTCGGTGTCGGATCTTTACGCGCCGATCCGCCAGGGAACCGACATCGCCTTCCTGCTCGGGCTGATCAACTACTGCATCCAGAACGATAAGGTGCAATGGGACTATTTGAAGGCCTTCACCAACGCGACATATGTCGTCAAGGAGGGCTTCACCTATCAGGACGGCCTCTTCTCCGGCTATAACGAGGCGAAGCGAGACTATGACAAGTCCAGTTGGGACTATGACATAGGCCCGGACGGCTTTGCCGTTGTCGACGCGACATTGGCCAATCCCCGCTGCGTCTGGAATCTGCTCAAGAAGCATGTCGCGGTCTACACGCCGGAGATGGTCGAGCGCATCTGCGGCACACCGAAGGACCGCTTCCTGAAGGTGGCCGCGATGGTCGCCGAGACGTCGTCTCCGACCAAGGCGATGACCTCGATGTACGCGCTCGGCTGGACCCAGCACTCGAAGGGCTCGCAGAACATCCGCGCCATGGCGATGCTGCAGCTTGTTCTCGGCAACATTGGTATACGCGGCGGCGGCATGAACGCGCTTCGCGGTCACTCCAACATCCAGGGGCTGACCGACCTCGGGCTGATGTCGAACCTGCTGCCCGGTTATCTGACGCTGCCGACTGAGAAGGAGGTCGATCTGGCAGCCTACATGTCGACCCGAGGCTTTAAGCCGCTCCGGCCGAACCAGATGAGCTACTGGCAGAACTACAGGAAGTTCTTCGTAAGCTTCCAAAAGTCAATGTGGGGCAACGCGGCAACGCCGGAGAACGGCTTCGCCTATGACTACCTGCCGAAGCTCGACCTGCCGGGCTACGATCTGCTGCGGGCTTTCGAGCTGATGCACCAGGGCAAGATGAACGGCTATTTCTGCCAGGGCTTCAACCCGCTACAGGCAGCTCCGAACAAGAAGAAGGTGATCGAGTCCCTCTCGAAGCTCAAATACCTCGTCATCATGGATCCGTTGGACACCGAGACGGGCCGGTTCTGGGAGAACCACGGGCCGTACAACGATGTCGATCCGTCGCAGATTCAGACGGAAGTCTACCAGCTTCCCTCCACCTGCTTCGCCGAGGACGACGGCTCGCTGGTCAATTCCGGGCGCTGGCTGCAGTGGCATTGGGCCGGCGGCACGCCGCCCGGCGAGGCCAAACGCGATACCTGGATTATGGCGCAGCTCTATTTGCGCCTGAAGGAGCTCTACACCAAGGAAGGTGGCGCCTTCGCGGATCCGATCGTTAAGCTCAACTGGCCTTATGTCGATCCCGGCGATCCGAAGGCCGAGGAGCTTGCCCAGGAGATCAATGGCAGGGCGCTCGCCAGGGTAACCGACACGGCCGACCCGACAAAGGTGCTGGCCGAGGCCGGAAAGCTCTTGCCGGGCTTCGCCGCGCTGCGCGACGACGGCTCCACCTCCTGCGGCTGCTGGATCTATTCCGGCTGCTTCAACGAAAACGGCAACAACATGGCCAGGCGGGACACCACCGATCCTGACGAAACCGGCGCCTATTCCAAATGGGCGTTCTCATGGCCTGCCAACCGTCGCATTCTCTACAACAGGGCGTCGGCTGACCTCACCGGAAAGGCTTGGGATCCAAGCCGCAAGGTGATTGAATGGGACGGCACGAAATGGTCGGGCTACGATGTCCCCGACATCTTGCCAACGGCAAAGCCCGATCAAGTCGGCCCCTTCATCATGAATCCGGAAGGCGTCTCGCGCCTCTTTACCCGAGGCATGATGCGCGACGGACCATTCCCGGCGCACTACGAGCCATTCGAGTCGCCCATCGCGAACCCGATAGCTCCCAAAGTCCGCGGCAACCCCGCAGCGCGGGTGTTCGAAGGCGACATGGCCCAGTTCGCCGAATCGGCTTCGCAGGAGTTTCCCTACGCGGCGACCTCCTACCGACTGACCGAGCATTTCCACTTTTGGACTAAGCACGTCATCACCAATGCGGTGATGCAGCCGGAGTTTTTCGTGGAAATTTCGGAACAGCTTGCGGCCGAGAAAGGCATCACCAAAGGCGGCTGGATGCGCGTCTGGTCGAAGCGTGGTTCGGTTGTGGCGAAGGCCATGGTGACCAAACGGATCAGGCCGCTCACCTGCGATGGCAAGACCGTCCACATCGTCGGAATACCGCTGCATTGGGGCTTCACGGGAGCGGCGAAGAAAGGCTTTGGCCCCAACATGCTCACCCCCTTTGTCGGCGACGCCAACATCGAGACGCCGGAATATAAGGCGTTCCTTGTCAACATCGAGCCCATCGCCGGGCCGGTAGCGTAGGAGGAGTAAGCGATGTTTCCTCCACTTCCAAATCCTTCGACGACGGATACCGCACCGCGTTTTTCCGACAAGGACCTCATCCGCCGCTCTGCCTCGACGGTTCCCGCGCCTGAGCAGCAATTGACGGAAGTCGCCAAGCTCATCGATGTTTCAAAATGCATCGGCTGCAAGGCATGCCAGACGGCCTGCATCGAATGGAACGACACGCATCCGGAGATCGGCCTCAATGCCGGCGTCTATGAGAACCCTGCCGATCTCACCCCGGACATGTTCACGCTGATGCGCTACAGCGAATGGGACAATCCCGAGACGAAAGAACTCGAATGGCTGATCCGCAAGGATGGCTGTATGCATTGCGCTGATCCGGGCTGCCTCAAGGCTTGTCCGGCGCCGGGCGCCATAGTGCAGTATTCGAACGGCATCGTCGATTTCGTCCATGAGAACTGCATCGGCTGCGGCTATTGCATCAAGGGTTGCCCGTTCAACATTCCGCGCATCTCCAAAGTCGATCACACGGCCTACAAATGCACGCTCTGCTCCGACCGCGTGGCTGTCGGCCAGGGACCGGCCTGCGCCAAGGCCTGTCCGACCCAGGCGATCGTGTTCGGCACGAAAGACGAGATGAAACAGCACGCCGACGGCCGCATCAAGGACCTGAAATCGCGCGGCTATTCGAATGCCGGCCTCTACGATCCGCCCGGCGTCGGAGGGACGCATGTGATGTATGTGCTGCACCACGCCGACCAGCCGGAGCTCTATTCGGGTCTGCCGAAGGAGCCGAAGATCAGTCCGCTGGTGGAGGCGTGGAAGGGCGTGACCAAATATGCCGGCCTCACCATTCTCGGCGTGGCGGCCGGCGTCGGCCTGCTTCACCATCTGGTCATGGGACCGAACCGGGTCTCCGAGACGGATGAGGAGCATGCCGAACAGCTGACGGAGGGCAACAACGATGGCCGTGCATGACGTGAAGTCAAACGAGCAGGTACATCCCGGCAAGCCAGTCATCGTGGACCGCTACACGGTGGGCGCGCGGATCAACCATTGGATCACGGCGGCGAGCCTGATCCTGCTCGCCTTGTCCGGCCTTGCCATGTTTCACCCGAGCCTGTTCTTCCTGTCGGGGCTGTTTGGCGGCGGCCAGTTCATGCGCTTCATTCACCCATGGATCGGCGTCTTGCTCTTCTTTAGCTTCCTGGGGCTTTTCTTTCGGTTCTGGAGGGCCAATTTGTGGAGGCCCGAGGACGGAACGTGGCTCGCCCGTTTCCGTGACGTATTGTCCAATCACGAGGACAACGTCCCCGAAGTCGGCAAGTACAACGCCGGCCAGAAGCTCGTCTTCTGGTCAATGTCGATCCTTATCGTCATCCTGATTTCGAGCGGCGTCGTCATCTGGCAACAATATTTCGCCGCTTACACCACGATCGGCCAGCAGCGGTTAGCGCTGCTTGTTCATTCGATCGCTGCCGTGGCGATCATCGGCGTCTGGATTATTCATTTCTACTCGGCCATCTGGGTACGCGGCACCATTCCCGCCATGACGCGCGGACGGGTGACCGGCGGCTGGGCGTGGCGGCATCATCGCAAATGGCTGCGGGAACTGATCGCAGGCAAGCCGGACGGACGTTCGGGATCGAATCCCGCCGAATGAGCGGGTATTTGTTTAGGCAATTCCGGACGGAAAACCGTTATATACTTTTCGTGGAATTGCTCTGGAGCAGTGTCAAGCCGACCACGTAGCCCGTGAGGTTCGTGAGGTTGAAATGCCAAGGCAACAAGATCCGTCACGCCCTGACCCGACTGTAATCGGCGAAGTCTCGGCCTCACCCTTTGCGCGCGTGCCTGATCCGCGGACCTTGTTCATTCGCCGCTCCGAGCGATTGATTGTGTTGGCGGATGACCACCAGCTCGGCCCCTATCTCCGCTTCCTCGCTGCACTGACGGATGCGCAGCACCGCATCCAGGACGGCTTGCCGGAGATCGAATTGCCGACCGCGGAGGCGCGCGAGCGCGCACGAATGTTCGGTATGCCGCCGCTCGATCGCAACCAATTCACTTCGGATGCCGCCGTTGGAATGACACTCGGCCGCCTGTTCGAAGTGGCAGCCACGATCGAAAAACCCAAGGCGGCCGCAGCCGCCTTGGGCAGGCTGGCGACCACCGATGCGTCCGGGGTCGATTCCATGGTGCGCAATGTGCTCACCGATGCGATCCCAATCAAAGCGCTTGCCGAGCATGTCTATGTTGCGGCAGCGCTGCAGGTTCACTTCGCCCGCCTCGCGGCATGTCTCGACAGCTCGAAGCTCGTTGCGGTTGCCGACGGCGCCTGTCCGGCCTGCGGCGGGCCGCCCGTATCCTCGATCATCGTCGGTTGGCACGGCGCACACGGGGCGCGGTTCTGCGCCTGCGCGCTGTGTGGAACATTGTGGAACCACGTCCGCATCAAATGTACGCTGTGCGGCTCGACCAAGGGGATAGGCTATCAGGAAATCGAGGGAGGTCCTGGCACGGTCAAGGCCGAGACCTGCGATGCATGCGGCTGCTATGTAAAGATCCTGTACCAATACAAGGATCCGGCTCTCGATCCGGTCGCCGACGACGTGGCGACGCTGGGCCTCGACCTGCTCGTCCGCGAGGGCGGCCATCGCCACGGATCGTTCAATCCGTTCCTTGTTGGCTATTGAGGATGCGATGACCACTTCATCCGCAAACCCTTTGCGCAACCTTCCGTCGGTCGACCACGTGCTGAGGACCCCGCTGGCGGCGGCCGCAATCGAGCGCTTCGGGCGGCAGGCCGCGACGGAGGCCATTCGCCGAGCCCTCGCCGACGCACGAATGGCCTCCCGCAATGCCGGAGCCGTCGTGCCGGAGGCGAACGATGTTGCCGGCGATGCGCTCGTGCAGCTCAGGGACGGCGAACGCTCTTCCCTGCGTCCCGTTTTCAACCTGACCGGAACGGTGCTGCATACCAATCTCGGACGAGCTCTCCTCGCGAAAGAGGCGGTCGAGGCTGTTCGGCTGGCGATGCGCGAAGCGGTGGCTCTCGAATTCGATGTCGAGAAAGGCGAGCGCGGCGAACGGGACGATCATCTTCGATCGCTCGTTTGCGAGCTGACGGGAGCCGAGGATGCAACCGTCGTCAACAACAATGCGGCTGCCGTCCTTCTCGTCCTCAACACGCTGGCGCTCGGTCGCGAAGCGATCGTTTCGCGAGGCGAGTTGATCGAGATCGGCGGCTCTTTCCGGATGCCCGAGATCATGACGCGCGCCGGCGCCAGGCTTGTCGAGGTCGGCACCACCAATCGCACGCATCGCAAAGACTATGTCGCGGCGATCGGCCCGGAGACCGGGCTCATCCTCAAGGTGCACACATCGAACTATCGGGTCGAAGGGTTCACCGCCGAGATCCGGGCACCCGAGCTCGCTAAAATCGCCAAGGAGCATGGGATACCGCTGGTCCATGATCTCGGTTCGGGCACCCTGGTCGATCTAGCCCGCTACGGCCTTGGGCGCGAGACGACCGTGCGCGAGGCGGTCGCCGACGGCGCCGATCTCGTCACATTCTCCGGCGACAAGCTGCTTGGCGGTCCGCAGGCGGGTTTCATCGTCGGCAGCAGGGACCTGCTCGCAGCGATCAGCCGCAACCCGATGAAGCGGGCGCTCAGGGTCGACAAGCTTCGTTTGGCCGCGCTCGAGGCGACGTTGAAGCTCTACCGCGACCCCGACCGCCTGGCCGAGCGCCTGCCGACGCTAAGGCTGCTGGCGCGCCCGGTGAGGGAGATTGCAGCGCAGGCAAAGCGCCTTGCTCCCCTGGTTGCTGACGCCATGGGCGAAGCCTTTGCGGTCGACAAGGTGGAGTGCCGGAGCCAAGTCGGATCCGGCGCGCTGCCGCTCGAAACTGTGCCAAGCGCCGGGCTTGCTCTCAAGCCGCGCTCAGGGA
The DNA here is from genome assembly GCF_040320745.1 of Mesorhizobium sp. M0621. Lineage (NCBI taxonomy): Bacteria > Pseudomonadati > Pseudomonadota > Alphaproteobacteria > Hyphomicrobiales > Phyllobacteriaceae > Mesorhizobium > Mesorhizobium sp. M0621. The sequence continues at coordinate 63,069 of NZ_JAMYQF010000027.1, forward strand.
GCAGCCGGGCGCTCGAAGCGCTTGCGGCTGCGCTGCGCGGGCTGGGCGTCCCCGTCATCGGGCGCATCGAAAGCCAGGCGCTCGTGCTCGATTTGCGCTGCCTGGAAGACGAGGCGAACTTCATCGCCAATCTAGCCGGCTTAAATCTGGGAGGAACCGATGCGCTGGCTTGACCGCCTTGCGCGCCGCCCAGCCGAGACGCCTATGGCCGCACGCATGACCGAGGCCCTCGGAGCGGCTCGGCGAGGCGATCATGCCGTGGCTCTCTCCATATGGGAGCCGCTGGCTCACCAGGGCGTTGCCCGCGCTCAGAACAATATCGGCGCCTGCTTCGCCGAAGGGCTCGGCGTCGAGCGTGACGCGGATATGGCCTTTCGCTGGCTGGCGCTCGCCGCCGAGGCAGGAGATCCTGTCGGGCAAAGGAACCTGGCGTCGCTCTATTTCCGCGGCGAAGGCGTTCAGCAGGACTTTCGCCGGGCGGCCGAACTCTATCGGGCCGCAGCGGAAACTGGCGACGGACCGGCGCAGGATATGCTGAGCTGGATGCTGCTGGAGGGCGAAGTGATGGCTTCCGATGCCGGCGAGGCGCGACGCTGGGCGCTTGCCGCGGCCGATCGGGGCATCGCATCCGCGATGACCCGGATTGGCATGCTTTATCACAATGCGCTCGGCGTGCCGCGCGATCCGCACGAGGCTGTCCGCTGGTGGCGCCGTGCTGCCATGCGAGGAGACGCCGAAGGGCAGGCAATGCTCGGCGCCGCCTGCCATCTTGGCACGGGCGTGCCGGCTGACGCGGTCGAGGCGCTGGCCTGGCTCCTGCGTGCCGAGGCAGGCGGCAGCGCCCTTGCCCGCCGCTATCTGGCTGCGGTGCGGGCCGAATTGAGCGCGGGCGATGCCGCCGAGGCCGAGCGTCGCGCCACCGAGCCGTTGCCGGAGCCCGCATCATGATCGTCGGCACGGCGGGACATGTCGATCATGGCAAAACTGCGCTGGTGCATGCGCTGACCGGTATAAACACCGATCGTTTGCAGGACGAAAAGACACGCGGCATGACCATCGATCTCGGCTTCGCCTATTTGCCGGTACCGGGTGGGGATAGCATCGGTTTCGTCGATGTTCCCGGGCACGAGCGTTTCGTACACACGATGCTCGCCGGCGCCAGCGGCATCGACTTCGTGTTGCTCGTGGTGGCTGCCGATGACGGCATCATGCCGCAAACCCGGGAGCATCTCGCCATCGTCGATCTGCTCGGTGTCAAGCGCGGCGCCGTCCTGCTTACGAAATGCGATCTGGCCGGTCCCCAGCATCGCAATGCGGTGGCGAGTGATATCCGCTCGGTGCTTGCCGGGACGATGCTTGCCGAGGCCCACCTGATTCCCGTCTCGATCATTACAGGCGAAGGTATCGATGAACTGAGGCATCTCTTGTTCGAGGAGGCGTCGCATCTTGCCCGGCGTGCAGCTTCGGGCCGTTTTCGATTAGCGGTGGACCGCTCGTTCACGCTGCGCGGCGTGGGCACCGTCGTGACGGGCACCGTGCTTTCGGGTTCTCTCGGTATTGGAGACAATGTGGTCGTAAGTCCGTCGGGATTGCTTGCGCGCGTTCGGTCGATCCACGCCCAGAACCGGCCGGCTGAACGTGGTCGGGCGGGAGACCGCTGCGCGCTCAATCTGACCGGCGAAAGGGTTTGCAAAGAGGCGATCCGGCGCGGCGACGTGATTGTCGATCCGAAGCTTCACGCGCCGACGGACCGGATTGATGCAAGCCTTCGCGTTCTGCCGGATGAACGCAAGCCGATCGGCCAATGGTTTCCGGTGCGGCTCCACCATGCCGCGACGGACGTCGGGGCACGCATCGTACTCCTCGCAGACGAACCGATCGGGCCTGGCGGCACGGCCAATGTTCAATTGGTGCTGGACAGTCCGATCGCGGCCGCTGCCGGCGACGTTTACGTGGTGCGCGACACCACCGCGCAGCGAACCATCGGCGGCGGACATTTTCTCGATCTGCGGGCGCCGAGCCGCAAACGCCGCGCGCCGGAACGTCTGATCCAACTCGATGCCCATGCGCTATTGGCGCCCGAACTGGCCGCTGCCGCACTCCTTGATGCGCCGCCCCACTATTTCGACCTGAAGGCTTTCGCGCGCGACAGGGCGCTTAGTGACTGCGAGACGGAAGGCCTGATCGATCAACTCGGGCTTGTCCGTTTTGCTGTCGGAGAAATGCTTCTCGTGCTGTCGCCGGAGCGCTGGTTGCGATTCAAGCGCGACTTGGCCGCGACCCTGGTGGCCTTCCATGCCGACAATCCGGATTTGCCGGGCGTAGGAATGGAGAGACTGCGTATTGGGCTTGATCCACGTCTGCCGGCGCCCGCTTTCACGGCAGTTCTGCGGAGCCTTTCGCACGCTGGAGAGGTTGGCTTGGACGGCGCCTGGGTGCGGCTGCCCGGTCATGAGGCGCATCTGACGGCAAAGGATGAAACTTTCTGGCTGCAAATCCAGCCTCTCATCGGCGGACCCGAACGGTTCCATCCGCCGAGAGTGTGGGATATTGCCGAGGTGCTGGCCGCGCCGGAGACGGAAATCCGGCGGCTTCTGAAGCTTGCCGGCCGCATGGGGAAGGTCCATGAGGTCGCTCATGACCACTTCTTCCAGCGCGAGGCGTTGGCGCAGATCGTGGAGATCGCCCGCGACCTCGCTGCGTCGATGCCCACAGACGAGTTCACCGCTGCTCAATTTCGTGATCGCGTGGGCAGCGGACGCAAGATCGCCATCCATATCCTCGAATTTCTCGATCGGCACGGCGTGACGCTGCGGCGGGGAGACTTGCGCCGCCTGAACGGGCGCAAGCTGGACCTGTTCCGCCTGACAGGCGAGGGTGAGCCGCCGACGGCGCAAATTTCTGGAGGAGCATCGCCCCCGGTGGGGCGTCCGGACTTCAAATCCGGGAGGGGCCGCGAGTCGGTCTCTGGTGGGTTCGACTCCCACTCTCTTCCGCCATCCTGGTGAGCCAAGATGAACCCGACGGCTTCCTATCTGAATGACCTGAAAACGACGGCTGAGACCGCCAGGACAACCGAGGCAAGCTTCAGGCAACAAGCGGCCAATCAGATCGCGGTTCTGGAACAGGAGCGCGCCTTCGCCTTCAGGCGGCTCAACCTCATGCAGGCGATCTCGGACGCCGTGGCCTCGGCCGAAAGTGAGGAGATCGCCGTGGCCAGCGCTTTGGCCGTCCTGCGCTTGCGGCTCGGCTGGAGTGCGGACAGCGAGGCGCGCACGGAAGCGATCACGCATTTTGGCCCCGTTGCGCTTGCGTTGTTCCAGGCCGCGAAGCCACCCGAGGACGAAACCGCCACCGATATCGGCGAGGCCCTTGCGATTTTTGAGCATTGGTACTCCGAATCCCGGGGATCGCCGTTCTGGCTGCTGTTCGAGCACCAGATCGTGGACACGCCGCTGGTCGATTTTTGACCGCGCCGGACTTGTCGGCTCCACAGGTAGCCCGTCGTGTGAACCTCGACGACATAAGTTGTGACCGAGGCGCCGGTTTGCGCTACAGACAGCGCGACATCGCCGGCATGTGCGCCTGCCTCCTGATGGCAGCTTTCGCGGTTGTGCTGCTGGTGCTGCCGGCGAGACCATAGCGGCGCGCCTGGCCGAAAAAGAAAAGCCCGCTGCCTCGGGGGGAGAGCAGCGGACCTTTGACACAGAACACGGCCGGTGGGATCGGGGGTGTACCGGGCATCCGGCCAGCGCAATAAACGTTGGCTGCAAGCGATTGTTCCGCCGGCCTCCGGCTTGGTTATTTCCGTACAATTTTAGCGCTTCTGCGGCTTCGGCGTGATCTCCTCGACCTGCAGCTTGACGTGGCTGCTGGCCGGCGGCTTGACCGCCACCTCTATCGGAGCCCGAAGAAGCTCAGTATCGCTAAAGCGATGACCACTGCTCCAACGATCCAAATGATATTGTTCATGATCTCTCTCCTGGTGCCCTTAAGAAGCCCGCGCCTCTGTGGGAGGGCGCGGGCCGATCGGGAGCCCGATCCTCGGCAGGCGATGGAGGGCACCACCTACCGCAACAATCAACTGTTAGAGACGGCTAATGTTCCCTCCAGCCAGTTTGGTCGGCTCGAAAGTGCTGGAGCTTCAGCCTCGGGTAGAATACCCCGCAGCGGCGGGCGCCCCTCTGGGGATGGCGGAACTAGCTGAGGCATTGGAATCCTTGCCACCAGCGACTACCAAGGAGGTCTTAATGTTCCGGTCTCGCTTTGGCAGGCGTCGGCCCTGTGAGGTTAGACCGAATGAAAGGCGCATCCTTGCCGGTTATCTCTCGGATCGACTTCAATAGCGCCCTCATGAGTGTTCTGCAGCGCTCGATAATGCTCGCTCATAGGCGATAGAAGCGGTTTGACGATGCTCAGGTGCAGCGCTTCCGCTGCCACCAGAAAGCGCTCGATTTCAACCTGTGAAAGCTGCTTGGAAGGTTTCGATCTTGCCATTTGTGCGAACTCCGTTTGAGGGGATCGCCGCAACAGGAGGATTGTTTCCTCATCCGTATTGGGCTGGCAAGCGCTGGCTATTGCTTATCCCGGAAATCGAGCAGCTTGGCATGGCGGAGCTTTTCCTCGCCCTTCAGGAACCGGACGCGACCGACGAGACCAGGCTTCAGCCATTCGGCCTTTTCCTTTTTGAGGCCGATTGGCACTGGTCCCCCGACCTTCCCTTGCACGCGATCCCATAGTCGTTGACGCTTGTCGGGTTTAAAGGCAACGAAAGCCCCGCCGGCATATTGGCCCTTGTCGGCCATGAGCACCATTGCGGGCTTTCCGACCTCGCGCTGCACGCCAATGATGTCCATTTCCTTTTCGGCATAGCACTTGATCTTGCGCCAGTTCATCGTCGGCCCGCTGCGGTAGACGCTGTCCTTGCGCTTCGAGACCATGCCCTCCAGCCCAGCCCTGTCGACCAGGTGATAAACCGCGGCGCCGGCGCCGGGCATGGCTTTGCTGAACTGAATGCGGCCGACGGCTGGTATTAGGTCCTGCAGGATCTCGCGGCGGTCTTCCACCGGCATGTTGCATAAATCATGCCCGTTCAGGTGCAGGAGATCGAACGCCACCAAATACAGGTCGCGCGACGGCTCACGGCGGGTGACGGCTGATTGCAGGGCGTGGAAGTCGGACAGGCCGGCCTCATCGACCATGATCGTCTCGCCATCGATGATGAAACTTTCCGCTTCTATCGCTTCTGCCTCTCCGGCAAGTTCAATATAGCGGCCAGTCCAGTCGTAACCGTTCTTGGTGATCAGCCGGATCCCGTCTTCATCCTTGATAATCTGCGTGCGATACCCGTCGAATTTGATCTCATGGGCCCATTCGTCGCCCTGCGGTGGCGTGTCGACCAGCTCGGGCTCCATGGGCTTGATGAACTTCAGAGGCATGCGCTGACTCGCATAGTGCGATTCAATTAGCGCGCGCTAAAATAGTTCCGGAACATTTTAGACGAATTGCATGTTCGAAGAGTTATGAAGATCGAAGCCGACGAATGCCCGGCAGCGGATGCTGATCCGGCGCACGATTGAGGAGCACTGTCCGCCTGGCGTGTTTCCGAGCGAGGGCATGGTGAATGGGCTCTATGGTCCGGAACTGCTTCGCGGAAACGCTGGCGGCTGCCATCGTCGCAACTATCGACCAGATGCAATTGCGCGTAATGATGAAACCGCCTTCCCCCAGTGTCAAATAGTAGGCCGACACAGGGAAGCCCGCCAGCGCGCGTTTCGGGGGCGGCCCTAGCTTTTCTCGAAAGTCGGCTTCCAGTCGCGGTTGCGCTCCCGCTGCTGGCCCTCATAGTCAGGAATGAATGTGAACAAAACCGGCCGACGGTCGCGGCAACCTTGCAATCCACGCAACTAAAGGGCCAGACGAGATCCCAATGCACGGAACCATGATCAGGGATCCAGCCGAATTGCAGTTCAATCGCGTCGGCCGGGAGGTCAACGCGACGGTCGTCAACAAGCTGCCCAACGACCACTCCGCCTTGGTCGGGCCGATCAACCCGCTATGAGTGACGAACCGCTGAGGCTCGTGCCGCTCTCCCGAAGGGTTACCTGATGTTTGTGGGAACCGGCCTCGATATCCCACGTTTCGCTATTAATTGAACTTCACGATAGGGTTCGTGCAATGGCGGAGAATATATCTCGCGATGATGAACGGCGTGGCACCCGAAGAGTCCTGATGTGGGGAGTCGTGATCGCCATCGTGCTTTTTGTCGTGCTCCTGGCGATATTTGTCCTCGGTGTGCGTGCGTAGGTGTTCGACCGGGTTTGTGAGCATGTCGTTGGCGAACGCTCTGCAGTTTGTCCCGGCAAATCTGAACCCAATCGGATCGCGCTAAATTACCACTAGTTAAGTTGATCAGTTGAGATCATAGTGCCGGCGCTGATGAATTGGCAGGCTGCCGTCCACCCCGCCCGCTGCCTGCCACTTGCCGGCGACGCCTTCCCCAAGACGACGTCCGCCGGCTTTTCATTCCCGTATACCGCGGGCGGCCATCAGTCTGCCAAGCGCCAGTGCGATGCTGCATGCGCACGGTAGCGCCCGGCATTCGCGCGCCGGCGTGGCATGCCTCACTTGCCGTATGATGCAAGGAACACCCGCACGCCGGCTGCGGCGTGCCGCCGAAGCGTCGCCGGATTCGGAATCGATTCGTCACCCAACAGCATGGCGCTGTTCAATGGCTCGCCCATAATCAACCAATTGAACTGGGAAGCGACGGCGGCCGGATCATCGTTACGTCGACCGGCGGGACCAAAATGCTGATCGCCGGCAACGCGCTCTATCTGGCGAGCAAGGGAACGATCGAGCAATTGGTGCGCACCGTGGCCCAAGAAGTCGGGTCGCGTCCGAGTGGGAGTGAGGGGCGGGAGTTTCATCCCGTTCGCGAGCAGCACTTCGAATGTCGGCCTCATGTGGACGCGGTCGGCCCCGGCCTAACGTCAAATCCGTAGACCTCGGCGTCGGCGGCTTGAGGAACCGCGCGGCGGCCACGGCGTTCTGAGAGCGTGAGCCATCACAGCAAGGAGCACGCCATGGCGCTGCGGCCGGCACGCTATCGTTGCACCCGCGGGCGCCTAAGTCATTCGGAAACTAGACGAACATCATGATGACGATCAGCACAAGGCCGCCGATCAGCATCGGCAACAGACTGTTGTCCGGCTCGATACCAGACTCAAACTGCCTTGTTATCGGCATCGGCTTATCGTTCTTCTTTGGTTCAACCATGGCTCGTCTCCGTGCGAGAAAAATCGGGTGCGTCTGGCAAAAGGGACGACGCCTGCGTAGGTGACTGTCACGACTGTCTGCTCCGTTCTCAAATCGATCCGGCGACAAGGTGGTGCGGCTCTTGATCGCTAGCGCCGCAACATTTTGTCTCCGATCGTAAAGAGATGTCGACCTTACCCGACGCTTTGCGCCACGCCGGAAACTTGGAGTGGTGACGGCTTGCCGAGGAAATCTTGAGGCATCAGCGTGATGTCGGCCAGCGTGTAGCGGTCAAGGGTGCTCTGGAAGGAGGCGATCGCTTCGCCAAACATGCTTGAAAGCTTGCAGGAGCCGGTGAGCACACATTGGTTTCCCGTGGCGTAGCACTCCACAACCGCGAAATCCGGCTCGGTCAGCCGTATCACATCGCCGATTCGGATCATCTCGGGCCGGCGCCCTAGAACAAGACCCCCGGAACGGCCGCGGACCGCCTTCAGGTAACGTCCGCGTGTCAGGGTATTGGCGACTTTGTTGAGGTGTGTCTTCGACACCTTGAAGGTGCGAGCAGTCTCCTCGATCGTGATCAGGCGATCGCCGGCGGATGCGGCGTACATCAGCATCCTCAAAGCATAGTCCGAGAAGTTGGTCAGCCTCACCGGCGGTTCCTCTCTTGGGTTGGCGTGCTGTTATGGGAACCACTAACAAACCAATTCGGCATCACAGGTCTTTCTCGACAATAGGTTCGATGCCAATCGTAGTCTCGCCACGGCTGAAGGCGACCGCGAGACGGAAACTGTGAGCGATGCGCAACGCGCGCTCCATAAAGAGCGCTGCCACCTCGGGCGGGCAAATGCGACGTACCGTTGCGCGAAATAACTTTAACCAGCGACGGAAATGCGCCTCGCCGAGATCGGCTATGGCCAGGTGTGGCGGTAGAGGCCGGCCTTCATATCGCGAAGTCCGAAGTAGCGTCGCAGACCAGAAGTCGCACATCTTTGCCAGATGCTGCGGCCACTTGTCGGGCTCAATCCGGTCATGGAAGATGGGGCCAAGAATGTCATCACGACGAATTTCGTCATAAAAACCGTGGACCACGCCGCGGATCATTGTCTCATCGAGCACATCCGGCAACAGGACGCCGTCGATGATGATAGTTCTCCTAGTCCGACCTTTCTCACTCATCTGGACGCTCCTGTTTTTTCCCCATGCGAGTGGGCTCAAGCCTTGGGTTCGCTCCTCGATGGATGCGACATAAAAGATATATTGTCAATCTATGTTATGGCGCGACGAAGCACACATGAAGTGGGAATCCGAAGCTGAAACGGATCTGGATGGCTCAATCCGCTGGTGGCGAACCTCCGGTTATCTCTCGGATTGACTTCACGGGTGCAACCAACCCCTCCGGCCGCTCGTTGACTTTGGTGCTGTGTGAGAGTTCTCCCTTTGGCCGTTCGATGCCGTCGACCTCGATACGCAAGTTCGACTATGACCCTAACAACAGGGTGCTCTCGGTTTGGTTTGTCGCCAGCGGGAAGCATTACGAGTTCTCGGACGTACCGCCTGAGAACTTTACCGCGTTCAAATCTGCCTTCGCCAAAGGCCGTTATTTTAACGAGCACATCCGCAATCACTTCCGATACCGCCTGGTCGAACCTGCGAGTTTGAAGGACTAGGAATCGAGCTCCAATGCATCATGGCCGGGCTGTTCGTGCCAGATGACCTGCCGCAGATCGCGTTTATCGACTGACTGGCCGCAAATCGGACAGGCGTAAAAGTGCTCCTGCGCAGGTACTTGCTTGCCGTCATGCCGGCGACCGGCGATCGGCGGCCCTAAATCCGAAAGTCTTGTCACCGGTTGCCCAGTGCTTTTGCTTCGCGCTCCAGCGTCTCTCGGTCGTTGCCGTGATTTTTGATGAGTTCCCTAACCTCGGGAATCGTAAGGCCAAATTTGCTAGCGAAGTAGCCGACTTCATATTCCTGGTCGCCAGACACCCGGTCGCGGTCGCGGAAATCACTTTTGCTCTTGTCGTCTCCCATGGCCTATACCTCCTGTTTTCACACGATAGAAGAAGGGCGCCGAGGTTCCGCAAGCTATTCTCGAACTTTCACCCGCGATGTGGCTGAGATGTCAGTGATGGCATCGAAATCTACAGTGACAAGGCCACCACCATCGATACGAACGGTGACTTTTCCATCCTCTTCATCGACATGCGTAGCAAATCCGCTGATTTCAACCTTCTGGCCCGCATTGGCCCTCTTCGGCGTGTCAATGGCAAGCGGGAAATTATACGAGGGAATGCTAACGCTCGACACGCCGTCATCCATCACTTTCAGGATGGTGGCCTCTAGCGTAATCGCGTCGCCAACTCTCGGAACTCGGGCCATTTTATCGCTCGTTTGATCGCGGTAGTGATTGAAACATGCAACTTGGCTAAAATGTTCCGGAACCGATTGCAGGCTCGCGGCTTGAGTCGCGGCTTTGTGAGTCTTGTGCATGCCTTTAAGGTTTGTCGCGCCTTTGATGCCGACCCTAGTGGAGAAGCCTCCCGAGGGCGAAGTCTGGATTCACGAGGTGAAGTTCGACGGCTACCGTTCGCAGCTCATCATCGATGAAGATGGGACCAGGATCTACACGCGCAACGCCACGACTGGACTGCCAATACCGCGACCTCGTGAAAGAGGCCAAGAGCCTTGGCGCCCAAAGCGCGATCGTGGATGGCGAAATCATCGTGTTGAAGGAGGCGGGACTGTCGGACTTCGGCGAACTGCGCGAGGCAATCACCCGACGACAGCACGGCCTCTATTTCGTTGGTTCGATCTGCTCCACCTCACCGGCCACGATCTACGTGACATGGCGCTGGAGGAGCGGAGAGAGATACTGGCCAGCATGATTGAGCCGGGCGGACGCATCCAATTCAGCGAACCGCTGCCGGGCGAAGCCGAGGCCATCTATCATCCGCTTGACCAAGCCGGCCTTGAAGGCATGGTGTCGAAGCGGCGCGACAGCAAATACCGGAGCGGGCCGTCGACCAACTGGCTCAAAGGCCAAGTGCTATTCGATCGATGAATACGAACTGCTCGGGGTCGAGCTGGAGGCGGGCAAACCGGCGTTCGCTCTGAGCGCGGCACCGGGCGCTACGTGGGCAGCGCTTTCGTCACCTTGAACCGGGAAATGCGCGAACGGCTCTCGAAGCTCGTCCAGGAGCACCCAGGGACGGCACCCAAGGGGATGAAGCGGCCCGGCGACGCAGTGGGTCAAGCCGGGGCTGATCGGGCGCGTGAAGCACTCGCGCGGCGAGGAAGACCTGCGGCATGCCTCGTTGCAGGACTTCCGGGAACAATGAGCAAGCGCGGCAATGATTTTCTTTACCATTGGATATCGGATCATTTATCGGACGATCCGATCATCGACCCAGTGCTGCTGGTGATCGAGATCGCCGTGGACGCGAAACAGGCGGCGGAGAGCCAAGGCATTCCCGGGCAAGAGATCGATGAAGAAATCGGCACGATATACAAATTCATCATGCAGGGTCTACGCTGACAGGAGCAGCCAAACAGCACGAAGCGGAACTTAATATCGCCAGCCAAATTGGTTCACCATGGACGCAGGACGAAATCCCGAACGACTGATGCCAAGACCGCAAGGGCGTATTGATATTGGCCGCTGCCTTGTTGCTCGCGACTGGCAGCTTCGCCGGCTGGTGAATCATATTTCGATGAGCGCGCGTCGGCATCAACTTTCTCGACAATTGATGTCAGATCATCTGCCCGACGCCATGACCGACGATCCCGTGGCCATCAGCGATCTTGCAGACGAGGCGATGAGGACAGCCGACAAGGCAGGGATTCCCGCCGCTGAAATCAACGAAGAAGTCAGGAGCGTGCTTGAGGCCTTTTTCGATGCCATGCAGCATCGCGCTGGCGGCTTGGCAGACTGATGGCCGCCGCGATATATAGGGGAATGAAAAGCCGGCAAACGTCGTCTCGGGGAAGGCGTCGCCGGCAAGTGGCAGGCCGGGGTGGGTGGGGGGTGGACGGTAGCCTGCCAAATCATCAGCGCCGGCACTATGATCTCAACTGATCAACTTAGCTAGTGATAATTTAGCGCGATCCGACTGGTCTCAGATTTGCCGGGACAAACTGCAGAGCGCTCGGCCCGGCCATGCGGCCCGACACCCTTTTGACAGAGGGGATGCCAACAAGGCGCCGGGCCCAGCCGACGAGCTGTCTGCGGAACTCGCCGGTCATGCGCTGGTCGGTTGCGCCCTACAACCGGGCAAACTTGTCGAGATGCAGGCGTATCCGCTGGCCTTCCGCGAAGGCTAGGGCGTACGATTCCAGTTCGAATGATCGGGTTAGCCCGGATATCTCACACAGTCTTCCGGCGCGAGGCTGGCGGCAGCGATTTTGCCGGCGCTTGAGCTGCGGGCAAGGGATGTCCGCCGCTTGGAGCGGTTGGTGTGGTTCGGCGCTGTTTCCTTGCTGTTGACGGGAGGGGTGGATCGGGCCGTTCAGGCGGCGGCTGCCGAGAGCCGGGCATAGGTCAGGGCCCATTCGCGCTGGAAGGGGCAGGCGGAGTTCATGGCCAGCTTGATGCGACGCACCGAGACGCTGACCAGGGCGCCGATCTTGAACAGCTTGAGACGGATGGTGGCGCAGCTTGCCCTGGCGAGCCGTGTATCCACCAGGCCGATGCGGCGCAGCGCGCAAATCAGCACATAGGCCATCGAGGCGAACCAGAGCCTGAGCTGGTTGGCGCGCAAGGTGGCGGCCGAGGTGCGGTCGGCGAACAGGTCGAGCTGGCATTCCTTGATGCGGTTCTCCATCTCGCCGCGGGCGCAGTAGAGGTCCTCGTAGAGGCATTGCGCCGGCCAAGCCTCGGCCTCGAGCGAGGTGACGACAAAGCGCGGATTGGCCTCGCCTTGCGTCCACTCGGCCTTGGCCACGACCCGGCGCCGGCAGCTCCAGCTCTTGCGCGTGGTCCACAGGAAGTCCTTGAAGCGGCGGGCGGGCCGGCTGGTGAGGGCACTTTCTGCCTTGGCCTCCTCCAGTTCAGCCGCGATGTGGCGGACCAGCCGAACATTGCGGGCCAGACCGAACAGGTAGTCGACGGCGTTGGCCTCGCACCAGGCCATCAGCTCCTGACGGGCGAAGCCGGAATCGGCGCGCAGCACGATGCGGACCTTGGGCCAGCGCTGACGCAGCTGGCGCACGATGCGCTCGATCTCCTGAACCGCGCCGGCGGCCGCGTCGATGTTGGCGGGCCGCAGCTTGGCGCACAAAAGGTGATCGCCGCAGAAGATGTAGAGCGGCAGGTAGCAGTAGTTGCCGTAGTAGCCGTGGAAGAACCGCCCCTCCTG
>NZ_JAMYQF010000028.1:0-75563 GCF_040320745.1 Mesorhizobium sp. M0621
ATCACCATCGAGCCCGCGGCGACCTATGTGTTCGACAAGGGCTATTGCCACTATGGCTGGTGGACGGCGATCGCCGAGGCCGGGTCGGTCTTCGTGACGCGGCCCAAGACCAACATGGGGCTGGCGCAGGTGTGCAACCGCCCCGTGGCCGAGCCGCAGGGCGACGGCTTCCTGGTCCTGGAAGACAGTGAGGTGAACCTGGTCAGCAAGGGCGCTTGCAAGCTGCCGATACGCCTGCGGCGCCTGCGCATCCAGCGCCAGGAAGGCGACACCATCATGCTTTTGACCAACGACATGGAGCGCTCCGCAGTCGAGATCGGGCAGCTCTACAAAGGCCGCTGGCAAATCGAGCTTCTGTTCCGCTGGATCAAGCAGCACCTCAAGATCGGCAAGTTCCTGGGCAACAACGGCAATGCAATCCGCCTGCAGCTCTTCGCGGCAATGATCGCCTATGCACTGCTGCGCATCGTCGCGCGCACCCGAGGTGTCGTCATTCCAATCCTGCGGTTCACAGAGCTGGTCGCCCAATACTTGTTCGGGCGGCGAAAAATACACGCCATCGATAAGCCGCCGCCGGTCAATCCGAGCCGACCAAGAGACCGATCCTGCCTCAATCAGATGGCCTTCATATATGAATAACTTTCCCCGGACAGTCCTGCGCAAGGGGGGAGATTACGCGTTCATCGGCTTTCGCCAATCTCCAGCGTCGCAGGAGATGCCGATCTCCCCACCTGCGGGGGCCGGCAGGCCAGAGGGGGGTGCTGTCCCGCTAGCCACGGCAATTTCTGCGCCCCAGCGCGCTCGAATTCACGAAGGCCCGCTCAGGCGAGGCGGCGGCGGGGCCAGCACATCCTCCACGGACAGCGTCCGCGCTTCCGAGGGCAGCATGATCGGGATACCGTCGCGCACCGGATAAGCGAGCTTGGCGACCCGCGAGACCAACTCACCGCGCTCCGGATCCCAGGTCAACGGCCCCTTGGTCAGCGGGCAGGCCAGCAGTTCCAGCAGCTTGGGGTCGACATTGACCTTCTTCCCGTCACGTCCAACCGCCGCCATAAGATTCACTTCCAGCCAGTTGCGGGCCTAAGATGTGTTGAGATTCAGCTCAGGCCGCGCCGTTTGCAGGCCGGCCTCACCTGAATATCGCCACATCTTACTGCAGACTCGACCCAAAATCCTCATTCTCGCGCGCCAGCGCCATTTCGGTGATGGCGATCAGCGTTTCGGCCCGCGTCTTCAGGTCGGCCGCTTCGAGCAGAGCCTGTTTCTCGGCCGGCCCGTAGGGCGCCATCATCGACAGCGCATTGACCAGCATGGCATTTTCCGCCCGGCTGACGCTTTCCCAGTCGGCCTCCAGGTCGTTGGCCTGCAGATAGGCGCGAAATGCCTTGAGCAGCGATGGCCGGTCGATCTCGTTGGCCGCCTGATCCTCATCGAGATCGGCGAGGAAGGGCGCCAGCTTGGCCTGCCGAAACGGCGTCTTGACCGTCAGTTCGCGGGTAATGCGGAACCGGCACACGCCCTGCAGCGAAATCAGATAGCGGCCGTCGCCGGTCTCGGAAAAGGCGATGATGCGCCCGGCGCAGCCGACATTGCAGAGTTCCGGCTCGCCGTCGTCGCGCAAGGCGCCGTCGAGACTGGGCTGGATGACGCCGATGAGCCGCGAGCCGGTGATGGCCTCGTCCACCATCTGCAGGTAGCGCGGCTCGAAGATGTTGAGCGGCATGCGGCCTCCCGGCAGCAAAAGCGCACCCTCGAGCGGAAAGATCGGGATCGTCGACGGCAAATGCTTGGCGAGCCGGTAATGCGCGTTTCCCGCTTGCACCTCATTCCTCCGATCGCGCCATCAAGAAGCGCGTCAATTCCCCGTCCTAGGACGTCCACCGTTTCACGAAAACGCTGAATCGCTCTATCTCTTTGTTTTAACGCATATCGTTCTCCCAAAGCCGGGAACACTTCTGGGCGATATGCTTTAATCTGGCGCGGTGATCGCCGACGCCAAGCCCGTGCGGCAAAACAACCGCAAGGTCAGGAAAACAGCAGCGCCGACAATTTGCGCCGCGCCGCAAGCGTCGCCTCGTCGGTCATGCCCCAGGCCTCGAACAGTTGCAGCAATTGCGTCCTGGCGCCGTCCTCGTTCCAGGTCCGGTCGGCCTTGATGATGGCCAGCAGATTGTCGGCCGCCGCGGTGCGGTCACCGTTGGCGTTCTGAATCATGGCCAGATCGAAACGCGCCTGATGATCCGCGGGATTCTCCGCCAGGCGACGCTCGAACTCGGCCGGATTACCAAGCGCCGCCGCTTGCGCGGCAACCGCCATCTTGGCACGCAGGGCGGCCAGCGGCGGCGCATCCTTCTTGGCTTCCGGCGCTGTTGCCAAAAGTGCCTCGGCGCCTTGCACGTCGCCAGCCTCAAACAGCAGCTCGCCCAGGCCGCCGATCGCCTCGACGGTCTCCGGCGCCTGCGCCAGGATGGCATCATAGATGTCGGCAGCGGCCTGCATGTCGCCGGCGTCGCGCGCTTCCGCAGCCGCGGCCAGCGCCTCGGCCACCGGCGGCGCGCCATCGCCCTTGCCGCCGACCTTGGTGATGAATTCGGCGATCTGGCTCTCCGGGATGGCGCCCATGAAGCCGTCGACCGGCTGGCCGTCCTTGAATGCGATAACCGCGGGAATCGACTGGATGCCGAGCTGGCCGGCGATCGAGGGATGGTCGTCGATGTTCATCTTGACCAGCTTGACCTTGCCGCCGGCGGCCTTGACCGCCTTCTCCAGCTGCGGCGTCAACTGCTTGCAGGGCCCGCACCAAGGCGCCCAGAAATCGACCAGCACCGGTTGGCGGCGCGATTCCTGGATGACGTCGGCGGCAAAGGCGGCGGTCGTCGTGTCCTTGATGACATTGGCAGGGGCAGTGGGCGCATCGCCAAGCGCGACCTTCGCCGGCGCCGGCGCGGTTCCACCATACTGCACGGATGTGGTGTACTGGCCGCCATTGCCGCCGAAGGGGCCGCCAAACGGATTGTTGTCGCTCATCTCTTTAACCCTTCCGTAGCGCGGCCGGCTGGCAGCCGGCGCCATATCCTTCAGACCATCGGTTTCAAGCCATCCATGTGGCGATCACGCGGAGACTTTCAAGATAGCAGCATCGTGCCCGGTTGCCTCGACGAATCTGATCAGGTCCACTGCGGCGATCGATGTCGTCGCCTCATTGGTCAGCGGATGCCCGTTGATCACCGCATGCTCCATCAAATCCTTGTCGAGCACGAGCTTG
This sequence comes from Mesorhizobium sp. M0621, assembly GCF_040320745.1. Lineage (NCBI taxonomy): Bacteria > Pseudomonadati > Pseudomonadota > Alphaproteobacteria > Hyphomicrobiales > Phyllobacteriaceae > Mesorhizobium > Mesorhizobium sp. M0621. The sequence goes on from NZ_JAMYQF010000028.1 coordinate 3,269, forward strand.
ACCCTGTTTGCCGTATCGTTGATGACGCCAAAGACCGTGACAGCGCCCGGCGTGACGCCAAGCAGCTCCATAAGCATCTCCGGTTTGCCGAAGGAGACGCGGCTGGCGGCGCCGATCACCTGGTGGATCTGCTTCAGGTCGACAACCGCATCCTCGCCGACGGTGACGAGGAAGAAATTGTCCTTCTTGTCCTTCAAAAACAGGTTTTTCGTGTGCCCGCCCTCTATTTCACCACGCAGCGCCTGCGAATCGGCGACCGTGTAGAGAGGCGGATGGCGTTTCGTCGACGTGATGATCCCGAGTTCGGCAAGAAAGGCCATCAGGTCGGCTTCGGTCTTCGGCATCGGTTTGTCTTCGTCCCGTTGGTCAGCCCATGCCGTTTACGGCCAATGGGGCGGACGACACAAGACCGTCATGCGACATCACTGTGAGCGGCACCGCCCTTCGCGGTGCTGCCGCCGCCCACCACTCGCATGCCCGCCGCGCAGTGCCGGCGGCTTGCCGGCATCGCTTGCCGGTTGCAAAAAAGCCTGCGATTTCCCTGTTGCAATCGCCGCGCTCTTCAGCCATATAGGCCCGGCTTGCGGCCAAGACGCCGTGCGAGCGGGTGTAGCTCAGGGGTAGAGCACAACCTTGCCAAGGTTGGGGTCGAGCGTTCGAATCGCTTCACCCGCTCCAGTTTTCTCTAAGAAAATCAAGCGACTAAGAGGCGTCCTTCGGGGCGCCTCTTGCTTACATGGACTTGCGGACCGGTAGTGTAAGCTCCTTGTAAGCACGACAGGCGAAATCGTAAAAACCGGACTCTGGAGCGGTAGCAACCATCTGCGTCTATAGTCGTGCGGACTGCCGAAATCGGCGGCGACGCAGATTCGCTTGCGTGACGACCTGTCGGCCTAGGCCGTCTAGCGCGCGTCCAGCGCCGGTTCTTCGGTCGCCGCGCTGCCTCGGTCCGTATCGAGGACCGCCAATTCTTCCGATCAAGGCCGCCACCCGGCCGCGTACGCGCGAATTAAGATTCATCAAACCCTCAACGAGACGCCGGCCTTCCGCACTGGCGAAGAAGTCTATGCGCTCGTCTACCGGCAGAGGTCGAGTTTCCCGGGTGGTCTTGTTGCCCGGCAGGCCTTCGACGAAGCGCTGACGGGAACGCCAAGTGATGTGGAGATCTCGTAGAGCATCGATGCGCTCACGCGGTTCTTAGCGTTCTCGTATTTCTGGAGCTGCAGAAATCTGATGCCGTTGGATCGAGCAAGCTGAGCCCGCAAAAATCTGATTGGGCACGAACAGCTGTGATCTGCCTGCCGACATGCTGATCAGCAGGATGAGGGCTCGTAAGCTTAGGCTTTATCCATACCGCAACAGGAGCAGGCCGTTTCGATTCCGACGAGGCTTCTCGCTTTTGCATCTGTCACTCCCCGGAATGTGAGTCTGTCGCGGTGTGCTGACAGGAACTCAGCAAATTTCCGAATGCTTGGGGACTTACAGACTTGCGCGAAAGGGCATAGACGCCTTCAACCCGGCTCTCGCTGCCTGCTAATCCGGGCGATATCCTCAATGACCGAGCGGATTTGGGGCCAGGGAAACTCGGCAGCGTCCTCAGACGACTGACCTTCCTTAAGCACAGCATCAAGCTTGGCTCCTACGCCGGCAAGGGTAGTGGCAGGCGTTTCAGACAATTCTTTGAGCAAGGCCTCCGCTCGATTAGCCGCCTCGTGCTCAGCACGCATCGCGGCGGAATACCCTATTTCCCTGTCGGCGGCATCCCAGCGCGCCTGATGGGCCGCGAAGTCAGCTTCAGCCTTCGCGCGAACCGCTGCGTCGATGGGGTCGACGCCTAATGATTCACGAATTTCCTTCAGTGAATGCAGTGTCACACTCTCACCATTCGAGAGTATTGTCGCACTCGGAAAACCGATGGTTTCGGCGAGCTTTCGCTCTAAGCGTTGTTGCTCACGGCACAGCCGCTCGGTCAATTTGAAGGCGTCCTGCCATTCGCGCCACACCGTTACCGCGGGATCGGAAGTTCGGTCCTTTTCCAAGTCGTGTCGCGCAAACTCGGTTGACGGCGGTCGCAGCTCTACATTTGCCGTTCGCGCAAGTTCCTTCCCGCTCGTGACGAACGGCAAAGGCGTGCTATTGTCGGAATCGCCCATGTCCGAGCTCCAACAGGCTTGGCGTGGTTAGGCTGGGCTATGTGTAGTCGCACGTCGCCCTGCCGTACTTACGCGCAGCCAGTACGTGCAGGACTTGGGACACTGCAGACGGCTCGCGAGCAGTCTGTTATCACCTAGCAGTTCAGAGATCACTTTGCAATCACATGATACGAAAGATATCACAGGCGCACAGATGCGAGCGGCGCGTGCGTTGGTGCGTTGGAGCGCAAAGGATCTGGCAAATGCCGCCAGCGTGGGGGTGGCGACCGTTAGGCGCGCGGAATCCGACGACGGCATACCGTCTATCACCGCGGCGAATCAAAAAGCGATTCGCAATGCACTTGAGGCGGCCGGCATCGAGTTTATTCCAGCAAATGGCGGCGGCCCAGGTGTAAGGCTTGCCCGTCCATTTGATGGCGGATGATTAGTAGATAGTCTACCGCTCTCGAGCGACAGCGCAATCGACCAGCTCATCGAGCGTTTAGATTGTTCCTGACATTGTAGGCAAAATAGAACCTTTAGCATTGGGCCGTTTTCTGCCCTGCAGGTTCCAAGCGCCGCCGACAGGTCAGCCGCTCATCACTTAAACCGAGATGCTGCCGACTGGTCCCGGTCAATTGTCACCACTCGACCCAACTTTCAGGTGATTTCCAGGTCGACCAGAGGCACGCGACCGATTGACTGTCTCGCGCCGCTGATCCACCACGGCGATTACAAAAGGAGGACGACCATGGCGACCATTTCGATCAGCATTCCCACCGACCATGCTGGCGAGTTTCAGCAACTCTGGAAGGAACTCAGGCTCGCCGACGCGCTCGATCTCCAAAACGATCTGGGTGATCCAATCGAGGTCGGCAACTTTGACGGCGCAAACCTTGTCCAGTGGGTCCTGGAGCTGGAGCCGATTCTAGTGCCGCTAGTGACTGCCTCGCTTACCTATCTGATCACATCGCGTGGCGAATTCGAATATGAAAAAGATGGAGAGAAGGTCCGCTTCAAGAATCTCAAGCCGTCGCAGGTAAAGGAGGTCCTCGCGCTGCTAGACGCGCGCGACAAGGACTGAAGCATGATCCCCCGTCCGGCTTGGCAGATAATCAAGCAGCGCCTGGGCCGCACGCCGGCAGGACGCGTTACCGCCTCCCATCGCGCTGCACTCCATCGCCTGCGCGGTTTCCTTGCGAACCACTATTCCTGGACGCTCGACCACTTCGCCTTGGTGCCAATCAGCACTATGCAATGGTCGAGTGTAGTTATGAGCTACGAGGGTGCGCATGTCGCCTTCATCGACATCGAGCAGGCCAATGCGCTCGAGCTACTACTATTGCGTGGCTTCTGGGGCGAACGGCCGATCATCTCACATGTAGAATTTCTTGTCCGGGCGGCAGAGGCGCTCTATGACGACGGGGATCTCGCCCTTGCTGCCGCGATGACCGAGCGCGCCAATGCGCGCCTCGCAGCTTACAGCGCAGATCAGGGGGCGGGCAGTGTCGTCCCCCGGCCCAAATATTTCGACGAGCAGCTCGTCGCTATCTTGGAAGCTCAATTGCTCCTCAGCTTCATCGCCGGCCACGAAGTCGCGCATATCCTGCAACAGGCCGAGCAAGCACCATCCTTCGAGATGTTCGCTTGGATTGCGAACCGATATCAAGAACTCCGCTTCGACAACAGCAGCGATGGTCCCAAGCGCGAACGCTTCCTCCTGCCCGAGACCCTCCAGAAGTTCGACGACAATGGTCGGCCCAATGGCGTCGCCACACTCGGCAGCAAGATGGGGCGGCGGATGCACGCGATGATAGCGCGGCTGACTGGTGAGATCCAAGCCGACGGGCTTGGCCTGCTAGCAGCAAGCGACGCTGCGATCGAAGCCAATATCTCGGCGGATACGTTGTTTCGTATCCTTTTCATGGCACTCGAATACACCGAAATGCTAATGATGCTTCGCCGGCTCCTCCCGTCTGCCCCGCGGCATGAAACGTGCCGCGATCGCCCATGAAGGAACCAACCTATTTGCCCGTCAGCTGATGCTAGTGCGACTAGTTCGGGGCATTCGCGACGGCGAGACTCTGGTTGCGGAGCCGATTCGCGCCTTCTGGAAGAGCTTCGATCCCGTAGTGCTCAAGCATTACGAGACGCTCGGGCGCGAAGGGCGGCTCGAGCAATATGGATTGCGGTCGGCAGTCGCGGCTCGTGGCGGAATCGAAGTCGGCCTATTTGGGACCCTAGGCCAGCATGTGCAGGCAGCGGAGCGTATCAAAAAGCTGGGGCCGCTGCTGGCGGGTGGGCTGATCGTCGCCGAAGCGCATCGGGGCTTCGGCGAAGCCTACTACCGGGCGGACGAGCATTTCGCCTGGGGCGGCGCTGAGGCTGAAGGCGACCCAGTTTTGATGGGCTTTGCCCATGCCCTTCAGGATATGGCCGAACTCGTGGCGACCGAGACGCGGCCCAAACACTATTTTAGCCGCGCCAGCGTGCTGCGCGACGGCAGCGACGGCGCCTTCGTGGAATTTCTGCGCTCGACGCGCTCGCAAGTCTTCCGGATGGAGATCAATCCCAACTGGATGGCGGGGTTTGAGGGAATGCTGCGATCGTACCCATGACGCCGTCGTCCACAAGTCGCTGCCGGGAGAAGAGGCTCCTGTGGGGCGAAAACGGGCGGGCGGCTCTCAGCGTCCGAGTGGCCGATTTGCAGACGCTAAGCCGACGCGACGAAACAGCGTAATTTGGACGACGTGGATGATTGTTCCTTCCACGGACCGCAACGAAGAAGACGCCGGGAAAGACGTCAAGAACAGGCCGTGCCGATCTTGCGACCAGTCCCAACCCGGCCTAAGCGTCATCCATGATGTCACGCACCTACGAGCAGTTGATCCCTAGACGCCTACGCGATCCGTTCGAAAAGGCGCTCGCTATGGATACTGGTTACGTCCTTGATTTTAACGACCGAACCTTTGCAGACTTCTTCTTCGAAGAGTTAGGCATCGACACCTCTGTCTCGAACCTCTTCGACGGCAGGGGAACATCCAAGGCCAAGCGGCTCCGCTCGTTCATCGAAAGGGCGCCTGCGGGCGTAGTTGCGAAGGGGCTGCGCGAGCTATGGGAGTACCGCGAGTCCTTGTCGTGGCCGAGCGTCGGCATCAGAGACAACTACTTTACCGTCGTCGCGATATTTGAAGGCGCAAGCGATCACATCGACGCATCAGCATTTGAGGCGTTCGAGCCCAGTCAAACGCTGGACGAGCTAATTGCGTCGATCCGTCGTGATCTCGATGCGAAAAAGCCCCAAGCGGGACTTGACCGTCTGCACACCTACTGCATGAAGCGGTTCGCTTCACTCGTGCGCAAGCATGATGGTGGCGAGTGCGGGGAGAACGATGCGCTGCACGCCAGAGCTGGTCGATACGTTAAACTGCTTACTGCGCAGCGCAACCTGACCGAGATGTCGGAGCGCATAATCAAAAGCTCAATCAGCGCTTTCGAGTCGTTCAATACGATTCGGAACAACAAATCGTTGGCACACGACAATCCCTATCTGATCCAACCCGATGAGGCGCGCTTCATCTTTGACAGCATTGCTGCATTCCTGCGGTTCATCAAGGCGGTCGACGGTCGGTCATTCGAGGACTGATCGGGGCCGCAATGGCCACCCAGAGCCAGGCGCCATATGTCAGTCGGCTTGCTAGCATAGCCAAAGTTTTCTGGAGCCATCCAGCTGGCGGGGAGATGAATGGTTCGCTTGTATCAGTTGGAAGGAGGCTGAACACGATCTGCTTGGATCGAAGCGGTGACGGCCGTCATGTTTGCAATCTGCCTGCTCGTGATAGGACTTCCATAAGGCGCGGTCACAACACGGTCGCGATCGCCGCAAACATCTCGGCAGAGAACTTCCGATATTCCGCGTTGTGACGCGCCATGAACTTGGCAATCGGGATATATCCATCGGCGGGCTCGTAGCGGATTTTGTGCTCGACGACCTCTGTTGTGCCATCGTCGTAGCCAACGGATGCGTGCCATTCGGACCGGCTCAGACCTACGGGGAGATCGGTTTCTAACGCCCTGGAGCGTCGGGTATCGTAGCCACGCTTCGGTGTCGTTCGGGGAACCACGACAGGGATGATGACTGTCGATGTCTTCCCCTTCTTGGACACCAGCCAGCCCGAAGTCGGGGCTTGGACTACGACGCGGTGGACGACTTCGTCGCGGTATTCGCGGAGCTCCTTGAGCCAGGACGCGTGGGCTTTGACGACGTGGATAGCCGGACCGTGATGCGGCTTCGGTTCGACGCCCTCCAGGGTGTGCATAGACGGATTGGTCATGCCCTTCATGCTGCGACCCGCTGCGACGGCGAGGAAATCGAGCCCGGACCTGATCGCGGCGAGGAAGGCGGACAGCTCATGGATGTAGGCTTCCGAGGACCACGTCACCGAGGCCGATGACGCCACGACGTTGTCGGGATGCTTCTTGGCCGCCGCGGCTTTCGCTCGCTTAACGGCATCCGCCTTCGCCGTCTTCAGCATGGTGTCGACGTTGTCGATGTGATGCTGAGCGGCCTGCTGCTTCCGGTACGAGAACATGAGCTGGGTCTCGTAGAACTCCTTGTCGTCCTCCTTCTTGAATATGGGGTGGTCGGATGAGATCAGAGCTGCGTCGATCGCCTGGAGCAACATCTCCATGGCGTCGTGATAGGTCGGCTGTGGAGAAGGCTTCTTCATCTGTGACCTGACCGAAGAGTCGCGCGGCGACGGATCCTGCAGGTCGCCACAGTGCCATCACCAATCCGACAACATTACGGCTTTGCCCAAGCCTTGCGGAGAACCTCCTCGAACTCGCCGCTTGCACGGCGGCACGGATGTGCTGACCGGCTTTTCTGAACGGTTTCGGATGCCTATCATGGCTAAATGTCCAAAACGCTCACCCTAGACAACGGCAAGCTCGTCTTCGACGGCGAGACGATCGCCAATCACGAGTACCGCGACGGCCAGCACATCGTAACCATCAACTTCAGCTATGCCGTCAACGGCGAGAATTGGTTCCGGCCCGTCATCGATCTTGTGAACGGGCTGAAGCAGCTCCCGGAATACAAGGACGTCGCACCTGAGGTCCTGCTCGTCCTCCAATCTGACGAGGATGATGTCGAGATTCTGAGTGGCGTCATGCGTCGTCTCGACGAGAAGACCTTCAAGGGCGACGGCTACAAGTGGCGCTTCCACAAAAATGATGCCGATAACTTCCCGTCACCCCTCCACGGTCACGACTACGAGCGCGGATTGAAAATCGACATACTCACCGGACGCATATTCGATGCTTCGACAAAGAACCACTGCGAGACCCTAAGGCCAAAAGGTCTGGACAAACTGCACCGCGAGCTGAAGGCATCGGCGGACTTCAAAGATAAGTTGGAAACGCTTTTGCCTAAATCGGCCGACAAAACCTGAGCGGTTACTCGTTTCGATAAAAACTATTGGAGGTGCATACCCCCAGGGCTGTGCGTCATCGCCTGCCAAGCCAGCGCCCAGTTCAGTGTCCGGCACAGCCTCTTCGCCAGCCCTGGCCGATCAACTGGCGCTCGTGTGCCAGCCGCGGACCGCCCTCCGGTCGCTTGCGTCGGCTAAGAGGCGCTCCGACATCCCGCCCCGGGCTCGATGTCGCCCGGAGAATTCATTCTCGATCCTCGAGAAGACGGATCTCGCCCGGCCGACCAGGGGTTGGGATCGGGCAGGCTTGTCGCGACCGGACGCTTCCGTTGGGGCCGTGAAGCCTATGCATCCGCAGTGCGGAGTATGGCGCCAGCCGACAAGCCTGCGGTCGGCCGCCATCATACGGCCGACGCCGGCGACGTCGGCTCCCGGGCAGAGGCGAAGACCGCCGCGGCTGCCGTGCCTGCCACTCCACAGCGAGCCACCGCAGACCAGGTTGACGAGGTGGTTATCTCAGCAGTCGTCTCCGATCACGCCCCTTCCGGGCCGCGAACTCCTCAAGTCCAGGCCCAGGCAGCGCACGTTGCACTAAGCCTCGGAAATCGCTGAGAAATCGCGATTGTCGCAAGGTGCGGTAAACATGCGCACATTGCGAAATCACCTCGTAACCCATTGAAAAACAAAGACCCAACCGCAGCGCAATGTGCTCCCTTTTATCTTGCCATCGGTCTTCGGTCGTTTTTCGCGGCCCTCACTCGATAGCGCCAAGCCTCCCTCTGCCACGCGGCAATGTCCGGCTGCCTCCAGTTGCGCGAGGGACTACGAAAGGAAACAGATGCCTTCCGAAATATCGCGCTGACGCTCACTGAGCCGGTGTTTCAGCTACTGCCGATCTGCAGCCGCTTTGATAACGAAAGCGCATTCCCTGGAACGATCGAGGGTACGTTGGAGCTGTCAGATTTGACCTTATATGGCACTGGCCGGCCTGTCATATCGACACCGCGAAGACGTGTGAGAAGCGGCCTGGTCGAACAAATGGAGGTAAGCCGACGTGTGGCAGAAAGACATCCTTGTGTTGCCTGACGATCTGATTGCGTTCGCTTGGTCTGCGCCGATGCGGGACTTGGCGGCGAAGCTCGAACTGTCCGACGTCGGGCTGAAGAAGCTGCTGACGCGATGTGGAGTCGCGTCACCGCCGCAGGGATATTGGAACAAAGTTCGTGCCGGAAAGAGAGTGCCACAAATACCAAAAGCGCGACCGAGGCGACCCGGTGAAATGGGCAGAGCAAGTGTCGACGCCCGCTTCAAAAATGTGCTGACGATTGCAGCCCCTCTTCCATCCAGTGGTCCATTTGCATCCGCGTTGGTTCCAGAAGACCTCGACGAACTCCATGCACAGGAGTTGCAGGCGATTGGCAAAGTGCCCGTCCCGCAGACGTTGGACAGGCCTCACAAAGGGCTCGTTCAAATACTCAAGCAGGACCAGCGTCGCCGCGACAAAAATGCAGGACGCGAGTGGACCTTTGACGAACCCAAGTTCGACAATCCACTGGGCAAGCGGCGGCTGAAAATCTTCAATGCGTTGTTTTTGGCGCTCAGCAAGCGCGGCCATGACGGTGATGCCTACGAGCAGAATGGAGAAATATACGCGCGAGCAGCCATCGGCGATTCCTATCTTGGTTTGGACATTGGAATAGTCGGCAGCCACCGCACCGTGCGTCAGCATGGGTACCTGCGGCCGGCGCCAGACCTGCCAGCATCGACCCCGCTTGCCCTGCGGATCGATCCGGCTTTCGACCGCAAGAATACAGTTTCTTGGCAGGATGACGGTGACGCCAAGCTTGAGTCAAAGATTGCTGAGATCGCGGCTGCAATCATCGTGGCGGGCGAGAAAAAGTTTCGCTTTGGCCTGCGGGAAGCAGAGGAGCGTGCAGAGCGGGAGCGGATTGAAAAGGAGAAGCAGCGCCAGGAATGGCTGGTTCAACTTAACCAAAAGCGCCTGCAAAACCTCCGGACTAGCGGTGAGCTATTACGCCAAGCCGAAGATATCCGTGCACTTGTTGAGCGCGTCCGTCGCGCGATCGATGAAGGCTCGGCTGATATCGATGCTTCGGCACTGGAAGCATGGCAACGTTGGGCACTGGCAGAAGCAGACAGGATCGATCCAGTGCGGTCTGGTCAGATTTTAACGCATCTCAACGAGCCGTCGCAATAGTAAGTCGACCTACGCCTTTCTGACCGACTGCCCGGGTGTGGGCGAACATCGCAGGTAGCGATGTAGTAGCGAAGTGAAGAGACGCGCGACGCCATGGATCTTATTCTACGGGGTTTTCACCATAGCATTTTCAGTCGCGCAAATGACGATCGAAGAATGCAAATATCCCGGTGAGCTTGCACATGCGCTGGAACACGGGCAGCGCGTCCGCACGAAACCGCCTCGTATCTTCAGTCTAGACGATTGCGCGGCGGGATCGGGATCGTCGCGCGGATAAGCCTTGGCCTTGAATGGCTTTGCCCCACTTTCTCCGGCGTTCCGCGGATCCAGTCGCTGAGCACCTAGCGCGGCGAAACATTTCAGCCATGGCGACGAAGCCGAGTCTGACGCTGCACATTTTTTTCGTAGCACCTTCCCAAATCCCCGCGCTGCCGCGCACTGTGAGGAAAGGAGCTGACAACCGGCTATGGACGACGAACAGGCCCATCTTTCCCTCGGCGAGGTTCGTCGCGCACTAGACCGCCTGAGGCAGGCGGACATCGTGCGTCTGTCGGTGTTGGCGCGAAACTGGGCCCGCGGCCTCGACCGGCGAGACGCGGACGATCTGCTCAACGAGGCCTTTGATCGGGTTCTCTCGGGTCGGCGCCCTTGGCCAAGCGACGTCGCGATGCCCGCATTTTTCAACGGCGTGATGCGAAGTATTGCAAGCCAATGGCGGCATGAAGACATACGTGAGACGTTGATCCTCGATCACACAGAGGGGGCGTCGGGCGAGATGGAGGAGAGCCCGCCTGCTGATCACGAACTGAGCGATTTGCTTTCTCGTATGCGACTGGCGCTTGGTGACGATCCGCAGGCGCGGAACATAATGGAGCATATTCTCGCGGATAGCGACCGTGACGAAGCTCAGGCCGCCCTTCGCATCGACGCGACCAGTTACGACACCGCTCGGCGGCGGATGATCCGACATTTATTCAAGATGTTCAATTCAGGATGGACGACATGAGCAATGCCACAGACGAACGCGCTCTGGCGCTGATCGCTGAAGGAATTCTCGACGCGAGCGATGATGAAATCATGCGCGTCGCCAACGAGCACGGCGTCAATGTCGCGTCTCTAGAGCGCAAGGTTCGAGCAATGATCGCCGATCGGATCGCGGCCGCAGAGCAGACCGACCGTGTGAGTTTCACGATTGGCGAAACAGTCGCGCTGCGTTCGGACCCGAGCCGAATTGGGGTTGTTATTTCGATGACGCCGAGCAATCGCGAGGTGCGTTATGGCGTCTTTATTGAAGGTCGCATGGAGACACTCTACGCGAGCCAGCTCGCGCCTGCCGAGATCGCGCCGCGGATGATCCGCGCCACGCTAGACGAACTGAACGCTCGCCTCACGGCCCTCCAGCTCGTGGCGCCCAGCTTGGCGAATCTTTATTCGCTGCAAGCTGGTCGCATTGATTTCATTCCCTACCAGTTCCGCCCGGTCTTGAAGTTCATTCGCGCTGATCGTCCGCGGTTGCTGGTGGCGGACGAGGTGGGCGTCGGCAAGACAATCGAGGCCGGCTTGCTGCTGCGCGAACTCCAAGCACGGCGGCCGCTGCGGTCGGTTCTCGTCGTTTGTTCGAAGACGCTCGTTGTCGAGGAGAAGTGGCACCGCGAGATGCGCAGATTTGATGAAGAATTCGTCACACTGTCGAGCAGCGAATTACGACACTGTATCGATCAAACTGACCTGGATGGTGAGTGGCCCGAGCGGTACGCGCGAGCGGTGCTTCCGTTCTCACTCGTGAACGACAACCTGCTCAATGGCTATGCTATCCGTGGTGGGCAACGCTCGAAAGGGCTGGCCACGCTTGATTCGCCGCCCCGCTTCGACCTGCTGATCGTCGACGAGGCTCACAACGCGCGGAACAGCGAGACCAATCTGCACCAGGGTTTGAAGCTTCTGGCCGACAATGCCGAAGCCGTAGTGCTTATCACTGCGACGCCTGTACAGTTGGGGACGAACGACCTCTTCTCGCTGTTGAACCTGCTTCGCCCAGATCTCGTCATCGACAAGCCCACATTCGAACGAATGGCGCAGCCAAACGCAGCTATCAACGCCGCCATCGCGGTAATCCGCGCCGGACAGGATGGTTGGCAAGCAGTCGCGCTCGACAATCTTTCGGAGGCGGCCGCGACCGACTGGGGCCAGGCCATGCTGGCACCGGCACCAGAGTATAGGGCGCTGACCGCAGCTATCGGCGACGCGAACGATGACGAAGCGCGTGTTCGGCTTGTGCACCGCGCCGAAGGCCTGCACAGCTTCGCTTCGCTGATCAGCCGGACGCGACGGCGCGATATCGGCGCCTTCACCACTCGAAAGCCGCAGACGGTTTCGGTGCCGTTCACGCCAGCGCAACAGGCTGTTCATGATGCCGTTCTCAGGGTACAGCGCGAGGTGTACACGCGCACTCATGGTTCAGGGCCGCTTGGCTTCTTGATGACGACGATCCGTCGGCAGGCGGCGAGTTCGCTGCACGGGCTCGTACCGTTTCTCGAAACTATCCTCACCCGCCGCCTTTCGGAAATCGAGCGTGCCGAGATAGACGACGACGGCGTAGAGCTGCTTGACACAGGTGTCGATGATATCCGTGCCGAGATCGCTATGGTGCTGACGCACGCTCGCGCGCTTCCCGCCGAGGACCCTAAGCTAGACCGGCTGCTGGCGATCGTCGCGCAAAAAGGCGAAATGGCCAACCGTCGGCTGCTGCTGTTCAGCGCCTTTCGCCATACGCTTGCCTATCTCGAGGCGGCGATGCGGTCACACGGCGTGCGCGTGGGACTGATCCACGGCGACGTCAGTGATGACGACCGCCGTGCATTACGGCGAGCATTTGCCTTGCCGCCCGAGAATCCCGGCGCGATCGACGTTTTGCTGTCGTCGGAAGTTGGTTCGGAAGGGCTCGACTTTCAATTCTGCGACGGGTTGGTCAACTACGACATTCCCTGGAATCCGATGCGGATCGAACAGCGAATCGGCCGCATCGATCGCTACGGCCAGAGCAGCGAGACAGTGGCGATCTACAATCTTGTCACGCCGGGCACGGTCGACTTCGACATTTACAGCCGCTGCCTTTTGCGGATCGGCATTTTCGAGCGGGCGATCGGCGGTAGCGAGGCGATCCTAGGCGAGATCGCGACCCGACTGCAGCAGGTTGCGGAGGACTTTTCACTTACCGAGGACGAGCGCAACGATCGGCTGCAGCAATTGGCGGACAATGAAATCCGTGAGATCGCTGAAACCGAGGCACTCGAGGAACGGGAGGCCGAATTGTTCGGCGTTCGCGTTGCCCGAAACAGGATAGATGACGACATAGCGCAAGCGTCCAGTCGTTGGCTGGAGCCATCGGCTTTGGAAAGGCTTGTCGGCATTCATCTGGAGCGCACGCTGGAGGTCGGCCGCAATCCCATCCTCGGGCAAGGAGCGGCGAAGACGCTTCGGCTTTCGGCGGAGGCTCGACGTCGGCTAATCCCTGCTCGAACGCGAGGCATGCGACCGAGCCTTGCTGACCGAGAGTGGGAAACCTGGCTACGAGGTGACCAACCGATGCTCGGCCTCACCTTCGAGCGGGATACGGCCAATGCCGATCGATCGCTTGCCTTCATAACGCCGGTCCACCCCTTAACGCAGGCAGCTGCGCGCGGTGTCGCTGCTGATGAGGAGCTTCAGATATCTCTTGCGGCGTCGCTACCGGGCCTGTCGCCGGGTGAGTATCCGTTCGCGATCTATCAGTGGCAGTTGTCAGGGTTGAAGGAGGACGCGATGCTCGTGCCCGTCGTAGCCGATCCGGAAGTCTCGCGGGTCTTCATGGATGTGCTCGCTGCCGCGCGGGACGTAACCGACCTACCGCCGCCCTCGTTGTCCACGATCGAGGCACTCGACGGGTGGCATCATGATCTGTGGGTGTCACGCCGCGCCGAACATGTTGCCGAGGCCGCTGAGATAGCGCGGTTCCGTCGCGACAGCCTCGAGGCGAGCTACAGCGCGCGAATGGCAATTCTCGATGAGCAACGTGGCCGCGCCAATGAGGAGCGTATTCGCCGGATGCGGACAGGACAAATCGACCGCGCCATGGCAGATCATCGCGAAGCCCTTGCAAGGCTGGCGCGCGACGAGGCCCGCGCAGATATACTTCCCCGCCGCGTCGCGGCCGGCATCATTCGGGTGGAGGGTTGAGATGACAATGAGCTTCGAAGCATGGCTGCATGAGCTGCGGGAGAGGCGGCAACGCTGGGTCGATGCGAGCCACGAGAATGATTTTGACCGAGGCATCTGGAACGCGACGGTCGAGAAATATGCCGATCCGTCTCACTTTATCTTCGAGTTGCTCCAAAATGCCGAGGATGAGGGCGCTACTCAAGCGTGCTTTTACCTAGAGCCCAGCACAATTGTCTTCGAGCACAATGGCAAGCCGTTCGACCGAGACGACATCGAGGGAATTACTGGGATTGGCAACACCACGAAACTCGAGGAAGCGAACAAGATCGGGTGCTTCGGCATCGGATTCAAATCGGTCTATGTCGTCACCGAGCGACCTGAGGTCCATTGCACGACCGAAGGAATGCCGATCGCCTTTGGGATACGGGATCTGGTCGTTCCCGAGTTAATTGCAACGTCACACACCGCCTCGACAACGCGCATCGTCCTGCCATTGCTGCGGGACAAGGCGGCGGCGATCCTCGACAGAGTACGCGATGCGCTCGACAAGGCCGGGCCGCGCAGTCTTCTTTTTCTTCAAAATTTGACCCTTCTCAAATGGGTCATCGGATCGAATTCATCCCAATGTGTCGTCGAAGACGGCGAAGGTGGTTTACGGATCTTGCGTTCGACCCTGGGTGCGAAACCCGTACAAGCCGATCGTTTCATCATGCTTAGCCGCCCCGTTCATCGTAAGGACGACGCTCGAAGCTATTCTGTGAAAATTGCGATGCGACTTAATGACGGCGGCGACATCGTGCCAGAGGCGGCAACTACACGCCTGGCCGTGTTCTTCGAGACCGAAGAGCCGACGGGCCTGCATTTCCAAGTGCATGGACCGTTCCAGCTGACCGACAATCGCGCGAACATCAAGCGTGACGATCCGTGGAACACCTTGCTGATCGGCGAAGTGTCGACGCTCCTCGCCGAGAGTCTCCCCATGCTGCGCGATGGCGGTCTGATCAAACGCAGTTTCTTGGAAGTGATGCCCAACGCCGGCGACGACTTGCCCGAGCCGTGGCAGCCGCTACTGGCGGCAGTCGTAAAGACTTTCCAGGAGCACGCCCTCCTCCCCGCCTTTACCGGCGGGCATGTGTCTGCACGGACGGCTGTCCGTGGCGCCTCTGAGATACGAGATCTTCTCAGCGACGAAGGCCTCGCAAATTTTGGCGGCATGCCAGACAAACGCTGGGTCGGGAGTGGCATGCGCAATAGCCGTACCGACGCCTTTTTGGCGACGTTGAGACTGACCGAATGGGGCTACAGCGAATTTCTCGCCGCCTTTCAACGCGCCTTTGGCCGATCGTGGTATCCAGCCGATATTGCTACGAGCACCAAGGCGCAGGCGTGGTTTGATGCATTGCCAGATGACCAGGTTCAGCGGCTGTACCTTCTCGCCGACTCGGCGACGCGTGCTCAGAAGTCTCCAACAGCGATGACCCATCTCACATTTGTTCGGCTTGAGGATGGGACGCGGGCAAGTCCGGCAGAGGCGCTGCTGCCACCCTCTGATACACCGCTTGATGAGGAGGCGGCCGCCCATGGCCTCGTTCTGGTTCGGTCCGCTCTGACCCGAACTGGCCGCGCGCGCGGGAAGGACGTCGAGCAATTCCTCAAGAAAGCCGGCGTAAAGGAAATTGGCGAGCGGGATTACCTCACCGCAATCCTCCGGGCGAACTATGGCGACGGCGTGCGCCCTCCCAGCAACGAGCGCCACCTCCAGCACATGCGCCGATTCCTACGTTGGTATGCACAAAGTGGGGACTGCCGGCTTTTCGACGACGTCGCTTTCCTCCGTGCTGAAGGGACGGAAGGTTACCACAAGGCCGGCCGCATGTTTCTTGATCGGCCTTATGCCGACGGCAGTCTGGCAATCATTTATAGCAGCGGCGTGAAAGGGCGCGACCGCCTCCCCCTTTGGAATGGTTATTCGAAACTCAAGCGGGCCGACCTACTGGCTCTTCTGAGGAAGGCAGGTGTGGAACAGGCGCTGACGATTCTTCGGACAGGAATCTCATATAGCCATCCTCAGTACAGCAGTTTGGTCTATGGGTTCGGTCAGAGCAGAGCGACACACACCGGAGTGAATGACGACTACACGATCTTCCAGCTTACTGAACTGACCGCCAAGCGGAATCCAGAAATATCGAGGCTGATTTGGAAGGCAATCGCGACTGTCGGCGGCTATGTCATGCAGGCTTCTTACGCACCAAATCAAGCTCACGAACCGCATAGAGCCCCATCTACCTTGGCGCTGTGCCTCAAGGATGCGGAGTGGATCCCTGCAAAGGATGGCTCATTGAGGCGCCCAAGCGCGATCACGACGCCGGAGTTGGCCGCAGGATTTTCGACAGCGGGCAACGACGCCTGGCTAAACGCCATTGGATTCGCCTCAGAATACCGCCAGCGCTCGGAGCAAAGTCAGGTCCGTAGAAAGGCCGCGCAATCGATAGGTTTGCCGGCGGAACTTGCTGATCAGTTGGCTTCCCTGTCGCCTGATGCCCTCAGGACGTTTGGCAGCGAAATGCTGCAACGAATAGCAAGCGGGGCGTTCACGACACCTGTGTTTCCTGAACGCGAGGCCCCTAATCCCGAGCGGCGCGCAGAGCGCCTCGTGGAGCGAGCGAGCGCCGCGCCCACCAAGGTTTATGAAACGCGGAGCAGGAGTGTTCGCACAACCGACAAAGAGGTGCGGCAGCTCGCCCGTCCCTATCTGCGGGACCTTTACACCAATCCTGACGGCGAGATGATTTGCCAAGCCTGTCATCTCGAGATGCCGTTTCGATTAGAGGATGGGACGCCGTATTTCGAGGCACCGGAGCTGCTCCAATCATCATCGGCCGAGTTGACCGAAAATCATCTTGCCCTGTGTCCAACGTGTTGCGCCAAGTGGCAGCATGCCAACGGCACTTCGGACGCCGAAATCGGCGAGGGGATTGAAAATGCCGAGCTACCCGAACTAAGCATCGTTTTGGCCGGGGAAGCCACACGGCTCCGTTTCGTCCAGGTACATTTCGATGACCTGCGTACAATATTTGGGGTCACGACCCCGAATGCACCTGCGGTCGTTGGCGCAACCTTACCGCTCGTGGCCGACGAGCCATAGGGTTAGAATCGCAAGTCTGTCCCTGACATCCGAAGGAGCGGCCACTGGGTAGAGCTATAGCTCGCGGGGCACTGAGAGCTGTTCGCCTGTACACCGAGTTCCTAGCAGAAGTGGACCGCCATGTTCTTAATGGTCTTGAGGCCAAGACGGCGCAGGCCATTGCCTTCCCAACGCTCGCCGCTCGGCTGTCCGAAATAGAGTTGATCGCAATCAACACCGTTGTCGAAGCTGCAAGGGGTATCCGCTAAACGCAGCGGATCTGTTCGGTCACATTCCCTGCCGACAAAGGCCCATCAGACCTCGATCTCTACCTCAGCGGCCACAGGCGCCTCCACCGGCGTAGCAATCGGAGTATAGAGATCCACATCTTCGGCGGTACGCAATGTCGCCACGAGGCTGTATCGGATTTCTCGGTCGGTGCGACCCTTGCCGGGGTTTTCTCGCCACCAGCCGCCAGTCGGAAACACAGCTATGGCGTTGCGCTGCGACAACTCCACAGCGGATCCTTCCCAAACGTCGGCGTGCAGTGACCCTCGATTGCGCAGCACAGGACCAACGGCCCAGCCTGTATCTGAAGCGCGCTTCGGAGGCCTGGGGCCTGCATCGGCTGTGACGCGACGAACGAACACATCCACGCGTTCATCGCCGGGCTTCAACGCAAACCTTAAGCCGTGAGACGCATACGTGTGTCGACGGGATTGTCCACGCTCGCCCGGATTGGGTTCGATGAAGTAGCTCAATGTCACCCGAAGCTGCACGCGTCGTTCAGCCAAGGCCTCTAACTGGGCGACAGGCCAGCGGAACTCGTGCAGCACCATATCCTTCGTTTCGACATCACTGCCCACCTTTTGGAAAGGTTGCATTGTGCGCTCGACGACCATCGTGACATCGTTCCGGAGGCTGCCAAGAGCCCGAACGAGCGAGGGCACCCCAAAACCGTAACGCCGCAAAAGGGCGGTCTTGTTAATTGCGCCGAGATGACGACGCATTGCCGGGGTCCACTCGGCAGAATGCACGACCAGCGCCCGAACAGTCTCGGGCCATAGCGCCGGACGTTCGGCGAGAATCTGGGCCCCCATCCGGGCTGCCAACGCGGTCGCCGCACTCGTTTCGCCCGTTGTCGTGAAGGCCCGGTTCTCGGGGATTCGGTACGTCGTAAGGAGCGCCAGATCATCGACGTGGTCCCCCAGGCCCGTTCCCGGATCTACGCCAAGGTTCCCGCCTTCAAAAACGACATCCGGCTTGAGGGGCCATTCACGGTTCCAGCTCACCGATGTCCGGCTGCGTGGCATGAGATCGCCGACGGAGGCCATCGCGGTCCAACCGTGATAGGTGGGATCGACTATGGTGTCTTTTTCCGTGAAGGCTCCAACCGTGAGCGCATTCCATGCCTGAGCGGGGTTTTCGATCGGCGTGGTGTCGTTACGATTGAGGTAGTCGTTGCGATGAAAATTGTCTCTTATGTTGCCGGCAGACACCGCGATAAATCGCGGTGCGTTGTCGGCCCCGAAAGCCAGCGCATCAATTGCGGCTGACCAGGAGGATGGCCGTCCGCGCCAATGATCACCTTCACTGGTGAGGGCGAGACAAATGCTACGAGGCCGCTGCGGCGCCGCTATCTCCGCTCGCGCGATGGACTGCGCAGTGATCGCCCCATAGAGATCGGGGTCGTTTGCACCGTGGTCGCGCAGAACCTTCACGGATTCGAGTCGATGCGTCAGTGGCACCGGTCCCTCGCCAGCCAGCAAATCGACGAGATCGCCATAAAGTGCAATGCCGGACAATTGCGTGCCGTGGCCCCCATGCCCTTGATTGCTGATGTCTTCTACCGACCAGTCCGGATCAAAAGCTTGTTGGTCTCGTTCTGCCAGGGCAGGCAGGATGAGCGGATGCCGGCGCGTTGAGCCTGAATCCAGAAGGCATACCGCTGGGGCATCGTCAGCGGGAGCGGTAATCCGGTCGACGGTCTCGGCGACCCACGCGCGCTGTTCTGCTCCATCCATCTCGGTGAAGAACGCGGGCGTGTCCCGAGCCATGCGAAGCTCGGCGATTGAATCGATATGTGCGACTATCCGCCCGAGCGTTTCGGCCGTCGATGACACGATAAGCACCTCCCTTTCAGGGAAGGTCAGAGCGTGCTCACGGACAGGTAGATCGAGGTGGCGCGCTGCCGCTTCGAATGTTTGTCGGGTCCCGAAGCGCAGCCAAATCTCCCACCATGCAACGACCCCGGGATCCGGAAAGAACGCCGGGTCATCCGTATAGAGCGATCGGGCCACGGCGAGCCGTGCTGTTTCCAATGATGCAATCAGGAGTTCGTTGCGTGGTCCGTTGTTCGTCTCGACAACCTGGCCATCGACTACGGAGCGCTTTATGCGGTCTTCGTCGCGATATTGTGCAACCTTCTTACGATAGTATTCCCGCTGCTTTTCTGGGACGAAAACCGTTGCAGCAACCGCCTCCCCGCGACCCTCAATTGGTCTGACGTTCACAAGCTCGATTGGAAACTTTCCTTGTCGATTTTCGAGTTTGTCGACGATGGCGGCTTGAGACGCAGGCAGTTCGAACTCAAGGTAAAATCCAGGTGTTCCGCCAGCAAGCGCTCGATCGCGTGCCTTTAACTGTGCTTCGGCGTTGGCCACCGCTTGGGTGAGCACACGCGTCAATTGTTCGGCATGTCGAACCCGGTCTCGCGTCGGTGGTTTTGACTTGTCGCCGCCGCCGCCATGCGACGTATAGTCCTGGATGTCGCCATGGTCTGGAAGGTAGACATGCGGAAGCGGTCTAGGTGCTTCATTGGCCATCGATGACTACAGCGTCGCCCCCTTGCGCTCGGCAATCGTGGTGACCAGATCGTCAAGCGTGATCCGCTTGCGATCATCAAGAACCGCCAGCTTCGCCGCGTCGGCGGCTGCTCGCGACATCTCGGCTTGGCTGAGGCCCGCACCCTCGGTTACTGCGGCTGTCCAATCCAGTCCCTTCGTATCGAAGGTCGAGAGGCGAGCCCGCAGAATCTTCTCCGCCACTTCGTTCGTTGGAAGAGCGTATTCGATGACGTCATCAAAGCGACGGAAGAGCGCAGGATCAAGCAATTCCGGATGATTGGTCGCCGCGACGACAAGCCCCTCGCTTTCATCCTCTTCGAGAAACTGAAGAAATGAGTTCAATACCCTGCGGATTTCTCCGACATCGTTGCGCTCAGCACGCTTCGCACCAATGGCATCAAACTCGTCAAAGAAATAGACGCCTTTCGTCTCAGCCATCGCCGTGAATACGAGCCGCAGTTTCGATGCGGTTTCACCCATGAATTTGGTCATCAGCCCGTCGAGTTGGACGGTGAAGAGCGGGATATGCAGTTCGCCCGCAAGCGCCGCCGCCGTCATAGTCTTCCCCGAGCCAGGCGGGCCAATCAGGAGAAGCTTCCTCCGCGGCGTCAAACCATGTCCACGAAGCTTGTGCTGCTGCCGTTGCTCCCTAATAACTCTCTTCAACCGATCGTCGAGCCCTGGAGGCAACACCATGCTCGCAATCCGGATGTCTGTGTAGCGAACGGTTACCAGGCCCGCGAGATCGCCCCGCGGCTGGGTCAATGGCACGGGTGCGTTCTTGCGCGCGCGGTCACGGTTTTTGCCCGCTCGGGCTTCGTCAACGAGTTCGCGCAATTGCACTGCAACGTTCCCATGACCTCTGCGCGCTTCATTCGCAGCAGCTTGAAGCGCGATCGTAAGGAACTGCTCGTCATCTCCTTCGACGTGGCTTTTCAAAAGCGCGATGAGCTGCTGAGCGGTGGTCACGCGATCACCAGGTGGCGAGGCAGCCATTGCCTAGCTTTAGCAAACGACCAAACTGGCGCCATAGCGATCTCCTCGCGAACTCTCATCGGCTGAACCGAGAGATAGACGCCTGTCCCCAAAATCAGGTTAACTCTATTGTCGGGTACAGACCGAATCAATTTCGACATTGCCATAGTTCCCAACATTTAGATCGCAGCGTTCGGGAAATCAGCGGGCGCGGCTCCTCTGCTGACATGGAATGGTGCCTTATTACATCACCCCAAACCAAGATGGCTATCGCGACCGGTACTCTATAACGCTGAGCCCATGGAGGAGGTTCAAAGCACTCCGGGCCGCGCAAGCCGACCGCGCAGGCTAAGGCGGGCTGCCGCCGATTGGAATTGAGGCTAGCGCCGAATGTCTCGAGCAAAACACTGCTCCAACAGCGTTTGCTGGAGGCCCGCTAAAGAAATGCCTGTCTCGACCTCGTGCCGAACGGCACTGGTGTAAGTGCTTGCCGGCAATCCGGATGCAGCAGGCCATCCTCACCGCGTCGACCTCCGCGCCGGCGCCTGCCGGCGCTCTAAGGAAAGAACGGCGTATAAACCGCAGTCCTGCGCGCGTCCGCACCAGCGGACAATTGTCGCGCATGGGACGGAGGAAATTCGCCCCCGCGGCGGGCGGTGAACGGGACAGCCGCAGGAGCTCAGCATAGCGCCGGCCGCAGGACGGGACGCGGGGCCGACTGTCGCCGTCCGCGGCGGTTCGCGTCTTGGAGGTTCCCGGATACGTGCTGATAACGCGCATGGCTAAACTGCCACAGTGCCGCAAGTCGCTGTGGTGTACGGCAGTAGCGCAGCGCTGAGGGCGGACAGGGGCAATGTTCGACCGCCACGCTGGGCACAGCCACGCCGCCGGCGCCACCCCTGGAACAGTCAAATGTGCTTGGTGGAAACGCCACCGGATACTGCACCAAATTCCCCCGGCTCCGGAACTTTTCGAACGACCGATTAACCCCCTGCGACTGCCAAATATAGACTGGGCTGCCAGTCGCAGTTCTCAATGCGTAGCCGGATCAAGCAGCAACCGTTCAGGCGACGGCATCGTTGCCAATAGTGCGCCAATCGCGAAGTTGCGACTGGGTCGACGTGCCGCCCTCTTGAGTGGCCGGTGCGAGGCTAGCACCTCCCCCAATTACTCGCCAATCGTAGGAAGAAGCAGGCATAGAATAAACGCTAAGGATCGAGAGAACCGTAGCGCACAGAGCATTCCGCAAAATCTTCATTTCTTCTCTCCATCTACCATTGCCTTGATGGCCTCGGGATAACTTCCGCATCTTGCGATCACTGATCGTGCTCTCTCTGCGGCGGCCACCATCTCCGCCAGATCCGGATCACCCGACTTCAGAATCGCGCGCAATTCATCGAGTCCGTCCGTGCTGCGGTCTTCCATCACCGCGGCAATGCCTGGCCACATTTCCGGGTCATCCTTGACGGCCTTCAATCCCATCACTGACGTTTTGAGAATCGGAAAGTCTTCGAACAGCCCCTCAGCGAATCTGAGCGACGCCTTCCAGTCTCCAGCATTCATGGCCATCAACCAAGCGTTGTAGGAGCAGCCGATCTCAGACGGCATCACTTTGCGCAACCAAGTCAAATCGTCGGCCAGGCCGCGCTTATACGCGTTTGCCAGCACCCGTGTTCGGTCTTCGGTGTCCAGGCCTGGAGACATCCCAAGCCAGCCAGTGTGATCTGAATCCAAGATGATACGAAACATTCGGTAACCGTTGCGTTGTGCACGCACGTCGCCATGGTCGAAGAAACCTGGCGGCGGGTCCGGATGCTCGGCGACGATGGCAACCAACGCTTCCACGACTGCGACGCCGCGCTGCGCAACTTGATCGTCGGGAACGGTGAAGTGATGCGTCTTCACTGCCCGACGGCGTTTAGCAGCCTTCAGCCAATCGAACATCACACGATGGGCCTTACGTCCAATGAGGATGCGATAGGCAGCAGGTAGACCGGGATTGAGAGCTTCGATCGCCCAAACCCCGTAGGCAAGCGGAATCAAATAGCGATCCATTTGTTTAATGTCAGGAAGCTTCCCTGCGCTCTCGTCGCCCAACGCGTTCTTGATTTCGTCAAAAAACGCGCGGTACTCGTCCGAACCGGGCTCGACTAGAAACTTGCTGAACTCGTGGTTCAGCTTTCGCCGTACGGCTTCGCTCTTGAGGTTGCCGTCACCGTCACCATTCCGCGCGTCATCCCGCAGATTCTTCAGTGTCGATCTGCTGTCTATGCCAATTAGAAACAGAACTCTTTTTTGCGGATCTTGGTATCCGGATTTGCGCTCTCTCGCTATCAAGATCTCGATCTTTTCGAGGTCGCTCAGCGGCTTCATTGGTCACTCCCAAAAAAACTTGCCGTATGAACATGTGGGATGTGCTTGTTCAAATGCGAGAAGAAAATTTGCACCTTCCCTAAATGACGTCGAACGAGGCCGAACGGATGAGCGATTCCCGAATACAGTCAAGCACCCATGTGCCGAATATGGACTGTCTAATTATGTCTTATTTTTGTCGTTTGCCAAATACTAAACATACGTACTTGAAATCGGAAACCGATACAACAGTAGTACTTCCAATCCCAATGTAAATCGCACAGGCAACCCGTCAACTTCTCCAACAACGGGCTCGGTCTGACGAGAGCAATAGCGCCTCGTGACTGTTTAGCGGCCCGTCAAACGGAGTGACGGCCATGCGCAAATTTCTTAAAATTCTTGTGATGACGACCTCTCTTCTCGGATGCTCCACCACCGCAGCTCAGCCTTCTGCGCATATGACGGGCGTGTCGCCGCAGGGCCAGCAGCCCGATGCAAGGGGGTTGCCGCTTAAGATCGTCGGTAACTTTAAGGACGGTGTTGATTCCCGGCTCATGGATATCCTGAACATCGCGGCACAGCGTTTCGGCGGATATCGGGTGGAGGCTTACTCGGGTTTCCGGGCTGGTGACCCGCGCTTCCATGGCAAGGGTATGGCAGCGGATATTTGGCTCGTTGACCTGAAGACGGGCCGCAAGCTTCCGAATTATCAGGACCCGAGTACGTTTCGTATCTATGAGCAGTTCGCGCAGATTGCGCGCATCGTTCAGTTGGAGAAGTATCCGGAACTTACCGGCAAGTTTCGGTGGGGCGGCTACTTCAGTGGGCCGAAGGGCAAGTACGGCGCTACCGATGAGATGCATTTCGACCTCGGAGGCGGTACCGTCGGAATGGGCGGTGGCTCTTGGGAGAACGGTTTGACGCCGGCACAACGGGCATTGCTGCCCGGTGTCGTAAGCGTCGGTATGGGCGGTGTGGGACATAACGGATAGCAGGGGAATTCCAAGTCCCGGCCGGCGGTAGCCGCGGGCCGGGACTACTCGTGACAAACAACATCTGCCTTCGGGGGGCATAATCGGCCGCGCCAACCGTTGCTAGTGGTGATGAGATCCTTGCCGAGCCCGCTCGTCTAGCTTTTAACAGCCGAGCCTTGTCCGCCGGTTTCAAGGAGAGAGGCGATTTCCTCGCACGTCCGTGTCGCGGCTAATTTGAGTGCCTCGTCGATATGAACATAGCCTTGAGTGACACCCCTGGCGGCATGGCCGAGAAGTGCGGCAATCGTCAACTCGGAAAATCCCAAATCGCCAGCCACGCTGCCAAAGGTGTGCCGCAGCGTGTGCGGAGTGACGCCCTCGATGTTGGCGCCGGCGCACAACCGAGCAAGACAGCTTTTCGTCGCCGTGAAGTGACCATCGCCGATATCTGACGGTAGTATGTAAGGGCAGTTCTTGCGCGCCGGCTGGCTGGCTGCGAGATCAGCGGCTCGCGGTCCGATCGCGCGCACCTGACCATCGCTCTTAGTATCAGGGAAATGGACATAGCCCTGATCGGCGTGCAACCAGTCGCGCTTCATTCCTTGAACTTCCGATATCCGAAATCCCGTCAGCAGCATCAGTCGCACTCCGGCCAGCGCCACTGGGTGCTCGTCATTCCTTTCGGCGACGCGCATCACCTCGCCCAGCCTTTTGATCTCCGCGACGGTCAGGCGGCGTTCCCTCCTCTTCCCGACGCGCTTGCGCACGCCCACTGCCGGGTTGGAGGCAACAACGTCAAGCCGCACTGCATGCGCAAAAAGACTCTGGAGCGTCGAGACGGTTCGCGCCGCAACACCGGCGCCCCCGGTGGTAGCTCCGCCGCGGCCAACGCCGCGCGGTTTCGCAGTCCTTCCACTCGCGATATCAGACTGCAGGGCCTCAATATCTCCGAGCTTGAGCGCCCGCACTTGCCGGCGACCGAGCAGCGGCTTGATATGAGTTTCAATACGGCTCCGATCCATCGCCAACGTGGACGTCTTGATGGGACGATGACGACGCCCCAGGATGCGGCCTGCCTCAGCTTCTTTAAGATACCAGTCGCACACCTCAGTGACCGTGATCGCTTCGCGCAAACTAGCGTTCTCCGCTGCCGGGTCAGCGCCGCCGGCTACAGCACCCAGCTTGACTTTGGCCTGATCGCGAGCTTGCTCGACCGTCATCACTCCGTAGCGGCCGATAGTCATGCGTCGGGTGCGGCCTTCAATATTGCGGTACTGAACGACGAACGTCTTCAGGCCCGAAGGCACAACGCGGACGCCAAAGCCCCTTATTTCGCCGTCCCACAGGAACGTCTGTCCTTTGTCCGGGGGCGTTTGGGCATCTACAGCGCGTTTGGTCAGTTTTCCCATTGAACACGGCTCGCGGTTGTTCGCTTCTATGCTTACATTATCACAGCGATGGCAGAATGTAAGCGAAATGTAAGCAGCCGGAATAGTAAGCGAGGTGTCTGCTGGATATCCATGCGAAGCATGGTGTCCGCTATATGCTGAAACATCAATGGCTTGTCGAAGAATAGCGAAGAGGCGGATAGGAACGCGCAGTTGAAAATTGACCTTGCCAAGGTTGGGGTCGAGCGTTCGAATCGCTTCACCCGCTCCAAATCTTCTTTAGATTTGAAAAGCATAAAGGGCCCGGGTAACCGGGCCTTTTTGCTGTCTGGGCCCGGGGGAGCGGGAGGGGGAGCGCGAAGGCGCCGAGCTTCTACCCACGACTACCATGTCGGCAATTAGCCGGCCGGCCGCCAGTGGACTCCCACAACGCGCCCTAATACAAATCGGAGATTGGCACCTTGAGGAAATGTGATGGCCGACTCTCGTGCCCCGCGCCGTCTCGCAGCGATTCTCGCGGCCGACGTCGTCGGCTACAGCCGTCTCATGGAGAACGATGAGAAAGGCACGCTGGCGGCGCTGAAAGCTCGCCGCAAGGAAGTGTTGCAGCCGACGGTGAGCGAGCACGTCGACGGAAAGGCCGTTTTGCGGCCAAACGTCCCGGTCATGGAGCCCGAAGACGTAGTGGAGGCCTCGCTTGCCGGCCTCGCTCTCGGCGATGTCATCTGCTCGCCGGCACTTGCGGATCGCGGCCTCCTCAACCATGAACGCCAAGCCCGCCACGCTGTCTTCGGCGGCGGTCGGGGGGCTGAGCTGTCGCCTCGCTATCGGAAGGGCCTTTGAGCTGCAGTGCCAGCAATCGCCGCCGGATCAAAGCGGATCACCTTCCGTCCGACGTCAGCCGCGGGTCACGGGTGCGTTACGATTATCGCTGTAGTAGAGTGCGTCGGGTGGCCATCACGCGCCGGCAATGGAGCACAGGCACACATGGAGCGGCGGCTGACCGCCATACTTGCCGCCGACGTCGTCGGCTACAGCCGGCTCATGGGCGCCGACGAGGTCGGCACGCTGGAGCGCCTGAAGGCCTGCCGGCGCCAACTGGTCGATCCCTCCATCGCCGGACATCACGGGCGCATGATCAAGCTCATGGGCGACGGTGCGTTGGTCGAGTTCGGCAGCGTGGTCGATGCGGTGCAGTGCGCCGCCGACATTCAGCGCAAGATGGTCGAGCGCGACAGCGACCTGCCGGAGGAGCGGCGCATCCGCTTCCGCATCGGCGTCAATCTCGGCGACATCATCGTCGAGGGCGACGACATCTACGGCGACGGCGTCAACATCGCCGCGCGCCTGGAGGCGCAAGCGGAGTCGGGCGGCATCTGCATTTCCGGCACTGCCTTCGACCACGCCGTGCACAAAGCAAACGTCGGCTTCGCTAACCTCGGCGAGCAGCGGCTGAAGAACATCGCCGATCCCGTGCGCGTCTATCGCGTGCTGCTGGATCCAGCCCAGGCCGGCAAGGTGGTGAGCGGCGCGCGCCGTCGGCCCGGGCCGGCGATCCTGGTCGCGGGCGCGGCGATGCTGGTCGTCGCGCTCACCGGCGCGGTGATTGCATGGCAATGGCCGCGAACGCCGCAACGCCCGTCCGTCGCCGTGCTGCCGTTTGCCAATCTGAGCGGCGATCCGGGCCAGGACTATTTCGCCGAGGGCCTCACAGAGGATCTGATCACCGACCTGGCGAAACTCTCCGGTCTCGACGTCATCGCCGGCAACTCGGTCGCCGCCTACAAGGGCAAGCCGCCCGATTTCGCCGACATCAGGCGCCAGCTCGGCGTCGAGTTCCTCGTCGAGGGCAGCGTCAGGCCGACCGGCGAACTGATACGCATAAACGCGCAGCTAATCGACACGGCAAACGGCGATCATGTATGGGCCGAGCGCTTCGACCGGCGCGCGACCGACGTACTCGCCGTGCAGGACGAGATGCGAAAGGAGATCGTTGCCGCGCTCGACGTCGAGCCCTCGGCGACGGAAGCGAAGAGAATGGAGCGACCGCCCACCGCCAACCTCGAGGCCTACGACTACTATCTGCGCGGTGAGCACGCCGCGTTCACGGGCCGCCCACAGGGCATGCGGGAGGCGCTGGAGTTCTACGCCAAGGCGGTTTCGCTCGATCCTTCGTTCGCCGCGGCATTCGCCGCCGATGCGCGCACCGCCGTCTACATCTGGCGCAGCGCCTACGACGATGTGCTGCAGTCCGCCCCGGCGCGCAAGCGCGCCTATGAGAGCGCCGGGCGTGCGCTGCAACTCAATCCGGATTTGTCGCTGCCCTACGCGATGCTCGCCATCCTCCAGACTGTGGACGAGCGTTTCGACGAGGCGATCGCATCGGCCAAGCGGGCCGTAGCGCTTGGACCGGGCGACATCGAAGCGCAGGTCGCGCTCGGCTACGTCTACCTGTTCGACGGCAGGTTTCCGGAAGCCGCCGCGGCGATCGAGACAGCCTTGCGACTTGACCCCGATCTGTCGCCAATCAACCGCCGGATCGCCGGCATCGTCTTCTTCTTCAACGGCGACAGCAAACGCGCGATCGCGGCGCTGGAACGCGCCCGCGATGATGCGCCAGGTGTCGGCAACATCCTGATATCGCTCGGTGCCGCCTATGCGCAGGCCGGCCGCCTCCCCGAAGCGCAGGCGGCGGTGAGCCATGGCCTGAGCTATTTGCCCAACGACGACTCCATCGCCGGGATCAGGATGGGATGGCATTTCCGCAATCCGCAGGACCTGGAGACCTTCATCAGCGCATTGCGGCAGGCGGGGCTGCCGGAATGGCCATACGGCTTCAAGGGCAGCGAGCGCGATCGGCTGAAGGGCGAGGAGATCGCCGCTCTGGTCATCGGCCACCTGCTGAAAGGTCTCGCGGAGCCTGGTTCGCGGCCGGCGATCATGCAGATCGGCAAGGACGGCCAGGCGGCCTTCCGCTCAACCACCCAGTTCATCACCGAAACCGTGTTCGTGAAACAGGATCTGCTTTGCGAGCAGAGCGAAAACGCGTTCGGCCGCCCGGATTGCGGCCCGGTGTTCAGGCGCGAGGGCGAACCCGCGTTCACCTTCGTGAACGCGCGCGTGGTCTTCCACTTCTCGCCGGCCGGCTGAGGCCCGATCGGAAGGGTCAGTTGATCTGGTCCCGCTCCAGCCGCGTCTTGATGGTCGGCCAAGCGGCTTCCGCCTTTGGCAGCACGTCGTCGGCATGGGCCGCGATGATCTCCATGTCCGGCTTGTCGTAGGCCAGATAGAGCTTGCCGTCGATGATCTTGAACGCCTCGGGATCAACGTTGACAGTGACCGAATCCAACGAAACCTCGCCCACGCAATAGCCTCCATATTGCGGAGCGTATTTGACGGGCTCGCTCATGAACATTTTGCGATGCTCGTCGTTGGCGAAGTGCCAAGGCGTACCGAGCCAATCGTAAGAAATCTTCTCCGAGCCTTTGACCGCCTTGCCATCAGTGAAATAGGAGACGGGATCATAGCCCATGATGGCCACGCCGCCGAAGTAGCCGGTGTTCACCGTGCCGTCGGCATGCGCCGGCGCCGCGCCCATCACCGTGAAGGCGACACCGCCGGCCAGAACCAAATTTCTCAGGGATTTGGGTATGTCGATTGTGTGCATTGCGGTTCTCCATCAATCGTGAATGTCCATGCAGCGCTTATAGTTCTCTTCCGTGTCCTTCATGGCGGCCGCGGACTGGCAGGTCGCGCCATGGCGCTTGTAGAGCTTGACGATGTCGGCATGGCGTTTCCCGAAGGCGCGGGTGATCGGAGTATAGCCGTGTACCTCGGCATGGCCGATGTCGGCGCCGCGCGAGATCAGGAACTCGACCACGTCGCCATGGTCCTCCTCGCCGGCCACCATCATCGGCGTGGCGCCCGCCTTGTTGGCCGCATCGTCGAGCACAGCGCCATGGTCGAGCAGGAGCTTCACGACCGGCAGGCTGCCGGAATAGGCCGCAGCGTGGAGCGGCGTGAAGCCGCCGGAGTTGCGCGCCATGACCTTGGCGCCCTTGCCGATCAGCAGCTCGGCGATTTGACGCTGACCGCCGAGCGCGGCGTCGATGAGAGGGGTTGCCTGGTCGCGGGCGCGGCTGTCGACTGCGGCGCCGCCGGCCAGGGCCCGCTCCACGGCCGCCACGTCTCCCGCTGCAACGGCATCAAACAAAGGATCGGCTGCGGCCGCCGTGGCGACCGTCAACGCCAGAACGACTGTTGCCAGCAAGCCGCGCATCGCCTGTCCTTTAGAGGCGCCTAAAGTAGCATGAGGCCGGTCGCTTGGGTAGTCCAGGAATGGCGCGTGATTGAACAGCAGCCTGCCGCCCCGTCACCGCCAAAATGTGCTGCGAAGGTTCAGATAAACATGGAGGACGTGTAGCTCGTCGCAGTCGGGACTATCCCGTCGGCGGGCCGCTTCCCAAGCGCGCGAAACCGGAACCAGCTAGTCACCTTCGCCGATCTCCGGAACTGGCATACTCCTGAATAGGTTGCGGCTTGCGACGAGAAGTGTCGTGGAATCAATGGGTTGCCAGGGTGGGGGTCGCGTTCGAATCGCTTCACCCGCTCCAATTTCCTTCCGGGGAATCAAGCATCGAAAAGCCGCGGAAACCCGCGGCTTTTTCGTTTTTGGGCCGACGCTGGCCGAGCTGCTTGGCCGAAACTTCCTCGTCCTCCTCAGAAATCACATAAAATTACAGCGAGGAACGGTTCCCGCTGGGTCTCGTTAGCCCACCGTCAATCCAACGATGGAGAGAACCAATGCAGGATATTTCCGGCAAGCGCGTCGCTATCCTTGCGACAAACGGCTTTGAACAGGCCGAACTTGAAGTGCCGCTCAAGAAATTGCGTGAAGCAGGCGCTAAAGTCGATGTCGTGTCGCTCGCAAGCGGCAAGATCAGGGGCTGGGACCACAAGGATTGGGGCCGCGAGGTTCCCGTCGACAAGATTTTGGATGAGACGCGGGCGGATGACTACGACGCGATCGTGCTGCCCGGCGGCGTCATCAATCCGGACCTGCTGCGGGTGGAGCGGAAAGCCCTGGATTTCATCAAGTCGTTCTGGTCGGCCAACAAGGTCGTCGGCGCGATCTGCCATGCGCCCTGGCTTCTCGTCGAGACTGGAATTGTGAAGGGCCGCCGGGTCACGTCCTACAAATCGATCAAGACCGACGTGATCAATGCCGGTGGTGTCTGGGAGGACAGCGCGGTGGTCACCGACCAGGGGCTTGTCACCAGCCGCAACCCAAGCGATCTCGACGCGTTCTGCGGCAAGCTCGCCGAGGAAATCAGGGAAGGGCGGCACGACAGGAAGGCGGCAGCCTAGCCCGCCTGGGCCTGGATTTCATGAAGGTCGCGCCAATCGGCGCAGGCTTTTTGAGCGAGTCGGTCGTAGCCGCGCCAGGCGCTCTTCGTACCGTCCGCCTTCCGCAGCGATGCCTGATGCACCAGCGAGGTCCAGCTGTTGGTCGAGGCGAGGTGGCAGTAGAGCATGCCGAGCGTGCCGGATTTGCGCAGGTCGAGAAAGGCCTCGTCGCTCAGTTTGTTGAAGGCCGGCTCGTCGATCGCCTGGAAATCGGTGAGGTTGCGCACTTCGCCACCTTCCAGCGTCACCTTGCTCTGGCGTGCGAAAACAGGCCATGCGCGTCGATCCTTTCGATCATCGATCTCGTGGCATTGAAATCGATCTGAAACTGGTTGCGGAGGCGAGCGCCTGCCTGGTCGCCTCGGTGCCGATTCCTATTCCCGTGTACGACGTCGACCGCACGGCCGAATCGCTTAGGCTGCGACCAGTGCTGCGCCGCCTGGTTTGGCAGCCGTATCAGGACCGGCGCGAGTGACCATTCCAGCGGCGTTGGCGCCGACCAGGTAAATCAGATAGAACTAAATCAGGCAGAACCATTGTTTGCGATTTCAGGAGGCGACATGTCAGAGGAGCATGTTGAGCGTCGGCTGGCGGCGATCCTGGCGGCAGACGTGGTCGGCTATAGCCGTCTTATGGAGGTCGACGAAGAGCACACGCTTAATCTCCTTCGGCAGCATCGACGGGAGTTCTTCGATCCGACCGTCACCAAGCACGGTGGGCGCATCTTTAAGGTGATGGGTGACGGCTTCCTGGTGGAGTTCGGCAGCGTAATCAATGCGGCGCGCTGCGCGGTCGAGATCCAACGCGGCATGTCCGAGCGGAATGCCGGCATCCCCGAGGACCGGCATTTCAAGTTTCGCATGGGCATCAACCTTGGCGACATCATCGTCGACGGTGATGATTTCCATGGCGACGGCGTCAATCTTGCGGTGCGGCTGCAGGGTCTCGCGATACCCGGCGGCATCGCCTGCTCGGAAGCGGTGCGCCATGAGGTCGGCAACAAGCTGGGCGTCGACTTCGCCGATCAGGGCGCCAGGACCGTCAAGAACATTGCGCAGCCGGTGCACGTCTATTTCGCCAACTGGGACCAGGGCGTCCCGCATGTCGAGACGCATATTGCGGCCGGGAGCGTCCAGACGCTAGTGCGGTCCGACAAGCCGTCGGTGGCGATCCTACCCTTCGCCAATCTGAGCAATGATCCCGACCAGCAGTATTTCAGCGACGGCATCACGGAAGATATCATAACCGACCTCTCGAACGTTTCCGGCCTGTTCGTGCTCAGTCGCAATACGGTCTTCGCCTTCAAGGGCAGGACCGACAAGATGGAACGCATCGCCAGGGAGCTTGGCGTCGGCTACATTGTCGAGGGCAGCGTCCGCAAGGCGGGAAACCGGGTCAGGATCAATGCCGAGCTGATCGAGGGCGCCACAGACGGACACGTCTGGGCTGCCCGCTACGACCGCGACCTCACCGACATCTTCGCCGTCCAGGACGAAATCGCCAAGGCGGTCGTGGCGCAGCTCAGGGTCAGGCTCCTGCCCGAGGAGAAGAAGGCGATCGAGCAGGCGCCGACGGACGATGTGGAAGCCTATACGCATTATCTTCGAGGGCGCGATTACAGCCACATCGCGACCAGGGCGAACCACCTGATGGCCAGACAAAGCTATATCAGGGCCATCGAGCTCGATCCGGAATATGCCCGCGCCTATGCAGGCCTGGCGGTCTGCGACGTACGCCTTCAGTCGATCTACGGCTCACCGATCCAAGTGGACGACATTCTCGCGACCGCCGATCAGGCCCTGGCTCTAGACGCGAATTTGGCCGAGGCGCATTCAGCCAGGGGCTTTGCCCTGTCCCTCGCCGATCGCCGTTCCGAGGCCGCGTCGGCGTTCGAACAGGCTCTCACGCTCGACCCCAATTGCCACGAGGCCAACCGCTACTACGCCGAGTTCTGTGTAACCGGCGGCCAGTTCGAACTCGCCGCGACGTACTTCATGCGCGCGATGGAGATCAAACCGACCGACTACGGCGCACCGGTCATGCTGGTGAACGTCTTCCGCACCCTCGGCCAACAGAACGACGCGGAGCTTTATGCGCGGATCGCATTGGAGAGAGCTGAAGAGGAACTCCGTCTGCATCCCGAGAACGCCAATTGTGCCTGCCTGGGGGCGATCGTGCTGGCCTTCCTTGGTGAACGCGACAGGGCAGGGAAGTGGCTTGACCGGTCTCTGGCGATCGACCCAAGCGATATCAACGTCCAATACAATGCCGCTTGTACCTATGCGTTGCTGGGGGAGTTCGAACGCTCGATCGACCTTCTGGAAGCGTGGCTGCCGCAGGCTGGCGCCGAGATGAGACTCTGGTTCAAGAACGATTCCGATTTCGCCGCTGTTCGCAGCCATCCTCGCTACCAGAAGTTGCTCCAGCTCCTGCAGTAGCGATACGCATTGTTCTTGAGGCAATTTTATTGCCGATAATCAAGAACCGGCCTTCAGGAAGATTTACCGGACAAACCAACGCCCTCGCCATCCTACAGATATTATGTTATTTTACTAATATAACCGAGAGGTGGGGAATGGGTACCCGGTTCAGGCTGTTCGTTCAGCCTCCGTTTGAAGACCCGACGTCAAGCCCTGAGATCATTACGGTTTCTTCCCCGCCAGGCAGCGTCGGACCAGGTCCGTCCGACGATCGTATGTATGTCGTCGAGCCGGTCGACAAGACGCGGCCCTATGGCGTCAATCACGGCCCGCTGGGCACGCCCTTCATCTCCCTGCCGCCCTGGACGCGAGCGATCCTCGATCCGGCCGTTCCCGACGAGGAAGGCAATTTCGATCACTATCAGCCCTCGACTCCCGGCTTCGAAGCAGCGCACGCGTTCGGTTGCGTGCGCTTCGCACTCGACGTTTGGGAGCGTTACATCGGCCAACCGCTCACCTGGCATTTCAGCGATCACTACGACCGTCTGGAAATCTCGATCCTGCCGGATTGGGATAACGCCCAATACGGCTATGGCTTCCTCGAGCTCGGCAGCCAATTCGTGAAAGACGGACGCGCGCTGCCCTTCAGCCTCGACTTCGATATTATCGCGCACGAGGTTGGCCATGCATTCGTCTACGGCGTCCTCGGCATACCGAAGCCGGGAGCCGAGTTCCCCGAATATCTGGGCTTTCAGGAGGCCTTTTCCGACTGCGTTTCGTTGATCGCGGCCATGCATTTTCCCTCCGTGATCGAAAATGTTCTGACGGTGACGCGCGGGAATCTCTACATCGCCAACCAACTCTCTCGCTTCTCGGAATTTTCGCCGCACCGCCAGATACGCGAGGCCAACAACAAACTGACGATGGCCGATTTCGCGGACGGCTGGACCGACGAGCATGCACTGTCACAACCTCTGACGGGCGCCGTCTTCGACATTCTGGTCGATGTCTTTCACGAGAGCTTGGTGGCTCGAGGACTGATCTCGCCGGAGGCCGAAAATCTTGCCGACCTCGCCGAGATCGACCCAGCTGCCGAGCTGCCGCTCCAGGAAGTCTTTGACCGCGATTTCGCCCGCAATCCGGACAGTTTCGTCGAAGCGCTGCTCGACGCGCGGGATATCGTAGGTACCTATCTCGCCGAGACGCTGTGGGCTCTCGCCCCGGATTTCCTGGACTACGGTGACGTGGCGAGAACGATGCTCGCGGTCGATGACAGTGTGACCGGAGGAGAACTATCAAGGATCATCTTCCGGGATTTCGACCGGAGAGGGATTTTTCGCTACCGCGCCGGGCCTCGCCTGACGAAGCCAAACCGAAAGAGCCATGTTCATGAAGGCCGAATCGCTCGCCCACGGGACCAGGCGCGTTTGCCGGACATGAGCTATTTCGAGAAATATTGGATGTCCAGAAGTGGCGCCGATCTTTGATCGACATGCAGGAGATGGGGTGATCCATGGTAACTGAAACCATTCTAAATACTTCCGCCATACATTTGTTCGGCAGAGTTCTTGAGGATTTGAAGCTCAAGAAGAGGATCGATGGGGGACGTCCCCCAAGGCCTGGCAACAACAGATTCCTGCAGAACCAGATCGACGCCTCCGGTAGCCTGCTTGCAAGGATATATGCGTTCACCTTCGAGGCGCAGTTCTACGAGCTGGCTCGACCGACCATACTTCTTGTTCATGGGCCTGGCAGTGCGGTTGATTATCCAGCCCCGGCGGACACCGATCTCAAGGTCATGAGCCGCGGTCCAAGCGATCCTGCCTATACCGGATTATCATCGCAGACAGGCTCGTTTGCGCGCGGAATGCTGGTCTGGGTCTACGACAAGAGTGACCTGACAATGCGGCTGGAACTCGACACCGGAACGCTCGAGGATGTCCTGTTGAGTGCCGAGCTGGACCCGCGTTCGTTTGGTCGATCGGGTGGAGCAATGGGCCGATCCGGCGGTGCGATGGGGCGATCCGGCGGCGCCATGGGCAGGTCTGGCGGTGCGATGGGACGGTCCGGTGGCGCCATGAACCGCAACGGGCGTGGCGATCTCGACTAGCGTTTCCGATCGTTAATTGAGAATGCCAAAGGGAGATGGACCATGGCAAAAGTAGATATAGTGCGTGTCGATACGCCTGAAGGGAATGCTGTAAGAGCCGGAGAGCCGGTCGCGGTCAGCGTGACGGTGGCCCCAGACCGTGGTTGGTTTAACGACACAAAATACTTAGCAATTGATTTTATTAATGTAGACACTTTAAAAATAACTAGGCATCTAGAGATATATGACAACTATGTAACCATCGAGGATACTACAACAATAAACTTCAAGGTTAAAGCGGACGCTGACGCTTCAAACGGGGAATACTATGTTCAAATCAACAATAAACACTTCAAGGAAATCATCGTAAGTGGCCCTGAGGATGGGACTATCACCGTGTCCTCAAGCTAGTCACTTCCAAAAATACGCTGTGACTAGCCGCAAAGTCATATCGGTAATCAGCGGCTCTGCCCTCACGCCGGCAAAATCTTGCCGGGGTTCATGATGTTTTTGTGGGTCGAGCGTCTGCTTGATCATGCGGCTTCCGCAGCTGCCTCCTCAAATCATTCATCTCGCTCCTTGTTGCGGACGAACTTCGCCTCCCAGAAGGCCGTTCGACTTTGGCGCATACGTGAGAGCCAACCCTGAACGTGCCAAAAGCAACATGCACCTCGACGCACTTGCGGCGCGAGGAGAAGGCGATGAAATCAGCCCGCCGGCAGCCCCGCCTTCCGCAATGACGCCTGGTGCACCAGTGACGTCCAGCTGTTGGTAGAGGCGAGGTGGCAGTAGAGCAGGCCGAGCGCGCCGGATTTGCGCAGGTCGAGAAACGCCTCGTCGCTCAGTTTGTTGAAGGCCGGCTCGTCGATCACCTGGAAATCGGTGAGGTTGAGCACTTCGCCGCCTTCCAGCGTCACCTTGCTCTGGCGGGGCGCGAACAGGCCGTGCGCGTCTATCCTTTCGATCATCGCGCGGGTGGCGTTGAAATCGATCTGGAACTGGTTGCAGAAGGCGAGTGCCTGCCTGGTCGCCTCGGTCGGCTCGTTGCCGCTGAAGAAGGGCGCGATCTTTTCGTCGCGGGACGGCGCCAGCAGCTGGTCGACGACGCGGTCGCTGGCCCGGTCGACGCACAGCGTCAGCCGGCCGGGTGCCTTCGGGTCTTCGGCCAGGATGAAGGGATAGCGGCGGACATAGGCGGGGATGTAGTGCGGCCCGGTCCATTTGCCGTCGGCGTCGACGAACAGGTTCTCGTCCTGGCGCACGCCGGTGATGATCACCGGCGCCTTGGCGGCGCCGATGAAGACGATCGGGTAGGAGCGCATCGCCGCCGGCATTTCCGACGCCACCACCGGAATGGCGTGCGCCGAGCGGGCGAAGCCAAAGTCGCTGCGCGCGGTCAGGCCAAGCGAGCCGTGCCGCGCCGGGTTGAGCGCCTCCGGCCTGGAATAGAACAGCGGCATCGCATCGCCCGCCACGTCCGTCTTTGCATCCGCCATTGTCCGTCTCCCGCAAGCCGATCCGGCCGTCAATGGTCCCGAAGCCGGGATCCAGTCTTGGTTGCGCTGATCTTGAATCGAAAAGAATCCCGCGCGCGAACAAAGTACTACAGCGTCTCTTGCGCGCATAAAAGGACAGGCAGTGCTGTATTTTGGGGTTTGCGGCGGCGAATTGTCTTGAGGCAGGGCCCGGCAGACTGGCCGCCTCTGGACAGCCTACCGCGAAGCGGCGACAGTGCCGGCAGCGGACAATTGAGGCTAGCATGGCGTCGGTATCGGATTTCGAACAGGGGCAAACCTTCACCATCGAAGCCGGGGGCCAGCAGATCCCGCTCGAACTGAGCGCAGTCAACCCCATCGCCGCCAGCCCGCGCCCGGGCGGCGGCTTCTCGCTGCTGTTCAGGGGCCCGCGCGAAATCGCGCTGCCGCAGGCGACCTATCTCTTCACCGGCACAAGCGGCACGCACGAGATCTTCATCGTGCCGGTGGCGGCCGATGCGACGGGGCGGCTGTATGAGGCGGTGTTCAATTAACTCCCTGCAAGGCGAAGCCGCTCCTTCTGCCTTCGTCATCCTAGACTAGGGCGAAGCAGTCGCGAAGCGACGTCGCGGAGACCCTAGGATGACGAAGCTGGTGAGAGCCTCGCTTGCGATCGTTCGCCGAAGCGCGTCGGCAGGCCTTCAGCCCGTCACGTACCAGCCCCCGGCGGCGCACAGGCCATCAGATCATGGACGCCCTTGTCCTCGACGACCGCGAAGCCGAGCTCGACATAGAGCCGCCTGGCCGGATTGTTTTTCTCGACGTGGATCGAGGCTGATTTGCCGGCTAACCATGCCTCCTCGATCAGGTCTCGCAACAGCGCCGTACCGTAGCCTTTGCTGCGATGATCCGGCAGGAAAGCAATGTCGATGATGCGGTGCTGGCTCGGCCAACGCTCGACATAAAGCCGGCCAATGTCTTCGCGATCGCGTTCCACCACCAGCCAGTCGGCCTCTGGATAGTGTTTTTGGTAATGCGCGTGCTGCGCCTGGAACTGCATGTCGAGGAACGCCGTCTTCTGCGCGTCGGTCCACGATGTCACGGCAAGTTCTTCCATGCGCGTCGAGGCGTAGAGCCGCGACAGAAAGGGCATGTCGGCCGCTGTCGCCTCACGGAAACCGAGCCCGGCCTTATCAGACCGGGGCCAGACTGGACGGGCCTGCTTCGCTTCTGTCACGCTGCCGGAAATCAACCGTCAGACCGGCGGCGTCAGGTCGCGAACCACGACAATCTGCTTGAGATTGTTGTTGGCAAGCGTTGTCCAGCCATACTCCCATTCGGAGCTGTCGATGCCCATCTGCGAGATCGTCCACAGCCCGTTCGTACCGTCCGGCATGAGCAGCAGGCTGAACAAAGCGAGCCGGCCATCGGCATTGTAGTCGAGCGAGAGCCGTGTCCGCAGCGAAGACATGCTGAAGTCGCGCCATCCCGACCAATTCTGGGTGACGGCATCATATTGGGCGTTGAATGAGTGGACAAGCTGCTGGTCGGATGCGACCAGCACGATGTCGCCGTCGCCCTGGATGCCCGCGGCAAGTGTGTATTTGGACACCCTGCTGTAGCCGGGCGTTGCCCACTGCGTCCAGCTGTCCGATCCGGCAGGCTTCTGGCGCGTGTGCAAGACCTGGCCATTCTGGGTCAAGGCGAACAGATTGGTGGCGCCGAGCGGGCCGACCACCGGCGCCATTTCGATGAACCCACCGGTTGGCCCGGTGTCGATCTGCACCCATTGCGTCCAGTCGGCGACCTTCAGTGCCTGCGGCTTCGCCTGCTGGCAGCGATAGAGATGGAGGCCCGAATTGATGCCGAACAGCGCAATGCGGCCGTCGGCCTGGCGGATCGCCGTGATCGCCACCAGCTGCCCGGTCAGTTGGATCCAATCGCTCCACATCTTGGCGGGCGGCGCGAGCACGTCGACGGTGACGACGATCGGCGTCGTCGAGCCGGGCGGCGTGATGGTTTTCTGCACCTGCACGATCTGGTCCGGATTCTGGTAGATCCACCAGATACGACCCTGATTGTCGGTGAGGAACACCTCGATGCGACCGTCGGCATCGTTGGCCATCGAAAGCTTCTGATAGGAAGTGGCGCCGGGCGGCGCGCCGATGTCCATCGGCGCGGTCCATTTGTCGATCGGGCCGATCTGGTTTGCGTCCTCGGTGATGAAGGACAGCTTGGTGGTACCAGACGGCTGCGCGATCACCGCCACCCGACCGTCCTTGGTCAGGCCGGCGGTCATGATCACCCAGGCTCCTGGAGCGATGATCGACCAGGCCGCCGGCCACGCGCCGTTCGGCGCATCTTGAGCCTTCTGGATCAGGTGCCCTGCCGCGGAATCGATGCCCACCACCATCAGCCGCGACAATTCGAAGAAGGAAGCGCCGGCCGGCATGCTCTGGAAAACGGGCGCGGTCGGCGACGCGGCCGTAGCGCTCGCGGCCGTCTTCCTGGCTGCGGAGGTCGGCGCTTTGGACTTTGGTGCTGCTGTCTTGGCCATCGTATCGGTCCTGCCCTGTTGACTCGGTGTCAGCCTCTTGGTGGGAAAACGCCTTGCAGCGCGATGCAGAAGTAACAGGTGAGATAGGGCTGCAAATTGTTATGCGGCAGGCCGCCGCCGGCAGGCGATATTGTCTGGTCCGACAGCGACACCATGCTGCCTGGCGCGACATATACATTTCCCTGGCTCGACTTGGCGAACGCATTGCCGGGAGCGATGTTGCTGTCCCCGCTGACGATCGAAGGAGCTGCCTGGACGAAATGGGCATGCATCGGCATCTCGGACTCCAGCAGAGGCACGGTTTCAGAACCGCCGGTTTCTCCGAGATCATGCAGCGACAGGCCCGGCCCTTGCCCCGGGTGCATCGGCGCGCGGCCTTGCAAATCGGGCAAGGCGAAGTTGGACTTGCCGTCGCCGCCATAGGTGGTGCCGAGCAACGAGAAAAGTGCGGTGTTCTGCGACAGCGGCAGCAATTGACCGTCGCACCAAGCCCAGCCCTTGGGTGCGAAATTGAACGGAAAGATACGGATTTCGGCAACGAACGGATCGGCCATGACGGTCCTCTTTAAGTCGGCGAAGGGAATATGCCGAACAGCGAGATGATGAAGTCGACGCACAGATAGGGCTGGAAATTGCTGTGTGGCTGGCTGCCGCCGCGGCTGGCTAGAAACTGGGTGCTCATTGGCACCGATGGACCGCCGTTGATGAACGCGTTGACCTGACCCGACCTGCCAATGACGCTTTGGCTGGGGTTGGGCTGATTGGCGATGTCGTTTGAGGCCAGCAAGGCGTGGGTATGCGCCGGGATCTGCTGGATTGTCAGCGTGAGCTCCTCCACGCCCCCCGTCTCGGCCAGGATGAACCCGTTGCCCTGGTGGATGGGAAGGCGGCCACGCAGGTCGGGCAGCGCGAAGGTGCTCTCGCCATCCCCGCCATAGGTGGTGCCTATCAGTTGGAAAAGCGTCTCGTTCTCGGAGATCGGCAGAAGCTGCCCTTCGCAAAACATCCAGCCGGCCGGTGCGAAATTGCCGGCAAACATACGGACCTCACCAACAAAAGGCTGTGCCATGACCGTGTTTCCTCAATTTGGCGACGGGAAAATGCCCTGCAGGGCAATACAGAAGCTCAACGTCAGAAATGGCTGCATGTTGAGATGCGCCTGACTGCCGCCGATATCGGTGACGGTGCCGGAAGCCATGGCACCTAGGTTTTGCACCGGGCCATAAAGGAGGTTCGGCGTGCTGTTGCCCAGTACGTTGTTAGCCGGAAGGTTGCTTACGCCGGTGGCGGATGATGCGCTGGCGCCGTGTATATGCGTGGGTATTTCCGCGATAGATAGCGTGTGGGCCTGCTCGCCGCCGCGTTCGCCCAGCGTATGGCCGCCGCCGACATGAATTGGCATGCGTCCGCGATAGTCGGGGAGCGCAAAATTCACCCGGCCGTCGCCGCCGAAGGTAGTGCCGAGCAGCGAAAACAACGCTTGGTTCTGATTGATGGGCAGGAGCTGGCCGTTGCAGAGTGCCCAGCCTTTTGGCGCGAA
The DNA here is from genome assembly GCF_040320745.1 of Mesorhizobium sp. M0621. Lineage (NCBI taxonomy): Bacteria > Pseudomonadati > Pseudomonadota > Alphaproteobacteria > Hyphomicrobiales > Phyllobacteriaceae > Mesorhizobium > Mesorhizobium sp. M0621. The sequence goes on from NZ_JAMYQF010000028.1 coordinate 44,394, forward strand.
CACAAACGACATGATTCTGATTTCCGACAAAAACGGTTCAGACATAAGCCCTCTCCCAAAACTACTTGTACTGACCTTAAGGCGATTACATTAGTAAGTCGACAGAAATATCGAAGAAAATTAACGCCGCTCTACTGCTGATGGACATACCTAATGCTTCGTAAGTATGCCCCATCGAAATTAGTTGGTCGGCACAAGGACCAGCCCGCCATTATGCCCACCCGGGATCGCGGTGTAAGCCAACGCACCGCCAGCGTCGAACGAGAACACCGAACCTATCGGCGTGTTGCCGCCGGCATTCCAGACGGCGGTGGCAATCGCCTGATTGTTCGCGCCGCCCGCAAAGTTCTGGAAATACAGATGCGACGTGTTGCTGCCTTCTCGGGTCAGGAAGGCAATGTCGTCGGCTGGCTGGGCCAGGGTCACTGCATTGTTGGCGATGTTCAGATAAACGGATGAGAGTTCGCCGTTAGCAGCTCCTGAACGCACGTCGATGCCGACTGCGCCGTTGCCCGCCGAACCGGTGCCCGAAAGCGTGATGTTGTTGTTGCGGATCGTCAGATCGAGCGAGCCATTGTCGGCGCTCGGGCCGGCGCCGTCGCCATGCGCTATGGCAAGAATCGCCGGATCGTTGCCGGACTTGGTAATCGTGTTGCCGATGATTTCGACAACGCCGGTCGAAGCGTCCTCGGGATGGATGTAGATCGGCGAGCCCGCCGAGCCGACGCCGCCGCCCTGGATATCGGCATTGTTGTTGATGCGGCCCATGATGACGGCATTGTTGATGCCGAAGACGTTGATGACCGGGCCGCCATTGCCATAGATTTTTTTGTTGTTGAGGATCTTGAAATTCAGGTGGGCGGTGTCCTCGGCGTTGAGGCCGATGGCGCGGCCGAGGCCGCCTTGCGGATCGAACGTATTGCCGTTGCTGACCGTGCCACCGTCGGTGATGTTGACATTCAGCGTCGAGGTGTCGCGGGCGAAAGCTTCGACGCCAGAGGTCTTGAGGCTAAGGAAATTGCTGTTCGAGATGTTGAGCGTCGCGTTGGCGCTGCTAAAGGCCTCAAAGTTGAGACCCTGCGCTCCGTTTGCGGAAAGCTTTGTGTTGCTGAACGTGCTGCCGGCAATATTCAGCGTCAGGCTTGTCCCGGCATCGTTGCGGATATCGACCAGATTGTCGCCGCCAGCGCCAGCGGTGAAGCTGAATGTGGAATTCGTGATCGATGACGTGCCGGTGAGATTATAGAACCGCATGCCGCCTTCGAAGACGGCATCGCCGAAGCCGGTCACCGTGGTGTTGGCGATCGTCAGGTTCGAGACGTTCTGGCCGTTGATGCCTACCTGGACGCCGCCGTTCAAATTCAAATTGGCGAACGCTGCCGTCGCCACGCCGCTCATGTTGATCGCCGCCTGGGCCGCACTGTTGAATGTCGGACCGTCGACGTTGTTGAGCGTGCCGTTGCCGCTGTTGGCATTGGTGAAGTTCATGTTCGAAAGCGACAGATTCTTCGTCGACGTGAACAGCGCGCCTTGCACTGTGTTCTGGATTGTGCCGCCGGAACCTGCCGTAACGCCAGTGCCGGTGACCGTCAGCCCGCCATTGCCGGCGGCGAGGCCCGTTGTGTTGAGCACGATGCCGTTGGTGCCGCCATTCGCCGAGATGCTCCGGAACGTCAGGCCCGAGGCACCAATTGTCGTGTTGGCGACATTGAGCGCCGTGCCCGTTGTGGACGTGATCGTGTTGCCGGTGCCTTGCACCGTCACCGTGCCGCCGCCGGTGGCGTTGAAGCCGATGCCGCTGGTGGTGTCGATGACCAGCCCGCCATTGGTGAAGTCGATCGTCACGCCGGTGTTGTCGGTCAGGGTGACGCCTGCGCTCGTCGTCGAAGTGATTGACTTCGACATACCCGAGAAGGTGATCGTTCCGGCGGCGTTGTCGTCCAGCACGATACCGATCTGGCCGCTGACATTGTGCGTGATATTGCCCGACAGCGTGATGTTGCCGGCGCCGGCGGCGCGGTCCTGGATATCGACCGCACGGCCGGTGCCGCTGGTGATGGTACCGGCGTAGCTGAAGCCCGTCGTGCCGCCGCTGTTGACGCCACCGGCGCCGTCGCCGATGCGGATCGTGGCGCCGCCGCCGCCGAGCAGCGCGCCGGTGCCCAGGTCGATCGCCCCGCCGGTGACGGTATCCAGGATGACGGCATTGGTGCCAAGGGCCAGCGTCTTGTTGGTCGTGGCGAAATTCACGCCGCCGCCGGCGACGACGACGGTGTCGAGGTTTACGGCGACGCCGCTCGTCGTGGTGATGGAATTGCCGGCGCCCGTCACGGAGACCGTACCGCCACTGACGGCGTTGAAGCCGGTGCCGTTGGTGGTGTTGATCGCCAGCCCGCCATTGGTGAAGTTGATCGCCGTTCCGCCATTGTTGGTTAGACTGACAGCATTGTTGCCGCCTGTGGTCAGCGTCTTTGTCGCACCGCCGAAAGTGATCGTGCCGGCGCCATTGCTGGTAGCGAGGATGCCCAGCCCATTGTTGGTCCGGGTGATCGTGCTGGCAGCGTCGAAAGTCACCGAACCGCCATTCATGCCTTGGATATTGACGACATTGCCGCCCGGGTTGGTGATGTCGACATTGTTCAGGTTGACGACGGCGCTGACGTCGTTGTTGGGCGGCAGGCCTTGATCGCCATCGACAACGAAGGCGTGGTTCGTCGCCCCGGCCGCGGTCTGGATGGCGACACTGTTGAAGGTGAAGGTGCCGGTCGCGTTGTTCAAAGCGTCACCGAGGATGGTGATGCCGCGCGCTCCGGTCAGGCTCGCATTGTTGACGGTGACGTTGCCCGCCGCACCGTCGATCAGGATGCCGGTGCCGGTAGTGGCCGAGTTGTTGAGGCCGTTCGCCACCGCTGTGGTGAAATTGACCGCGCCGCCGGTCGTGTTGGCGATGGCGATCATGCGCTGGCCGGCCGTGGCCTGGGTGATGGTGCCGGCATAGGTGACGGTGGCGCTGCCGCCGCTGACATCGAACGATGTGCCCGTCGCGCCGCTCAGCGCACCGTTGCCGAGCCCAGCTGTGCCGGTCACGTTGGTCAGGTTGACATTATTGACGCCGCCGCTCGAATTGGTCGAAGTGAAAGCGACACCGGCAGCGACACCGTTCAGCGCGACGACCTGCGCACCCGTCGAACTCACCGTTCCGGTGGTGACGTTGACTGTGCCGCCATTGCTGGCGCTGAAGCCGGTCGTGCCGTTGGTGGCGATGGCGAGGTTGGAGAAGCTGACCGTAGAGGCGGTGGCATTGTTGTCGATCGAAACGGCGGTGCCGGTCAGCACCAAGCTGCTGCCGAAATCGACACCGCCGGTGAAGCTGACCGTATTGGCCGCCGTCGCGCCGGAAACGCTGATGCCGTTCGCCGCGCCATTCGCCACGACCGAGCCGGCAAAGGCGAAGCTGCCGCCACTGCGGTTCGCGATGGTGACCGCCGTGCCACCCGACGTGCTGGCAGCGAAGCTCGCCGCATCGAACGCGATGGCAGCGTTACCGCCGGTAACCTTGATACCGCCGCCGGCGCCGCCTGTGGCATCGACATTGGTGCCGGTGATCGTGCCGCCCGGGCCGGCGGGTGTGCCGCCGAAGACGATGCCGGTGCCGGTTGCCGCCGTGGTGACGTTGAGGTTGGCCAGCGTCGTGGTGCCGGTCGTGTTGCGGATATCGAAGGCGATGCCGGTAGCGCCGGTGCTGAAGACGTTGGTGATAGTGGTGTTGAGCGCGTTGACGATGACATCGCTGGCATTGCCGGCGAACGTCACATTGTCGATCGCGGTGCTGGTCGACGGCGTGATCTCGACGCCGGCGGTGGCGAAGTTCCGGATCGTCATGTGGCTGATGATGTTGCCGGAAGCGCCGCCGCCATTGTCCTTGATGCCGCGCGCCGCGCCTGCCGGGCTGCCGTCGAGGATGAAGCCGTCGATGAAGTTGCCGCTGGCGCCGAGCGTGATGGCATTGCTGCCAGCACTCGTCGTCAGCGTGGCGGCGCCATCGGCCGTGGCGTCGACGATCGATATGTTGTTGTTGGCGAGCTGGATGGTCGACGGCACCGACATCGCCAGGTTGATGTTGCCATTGCCGAAGCCGCGCACCTGCTCGCCGGTGGCCAGCACCAGCGTGTCGTTCAAATTGCTGCCGACCGCGGTGATGGTCCCGCCATCGTTGACCAGCACCAGGACATCGCTCGTTACCGCCGCTGCTTCCGCTGTGGACAGCGTCGCCAGATTGCTCTGGTCGCGGCCGGTGCCGTCGCCGGTCGCGCTGGCACCGACGAAATAGACCTTGCCGACGCCGAAGCCGAGGCCAGGGCTGGCGGCAAAGCTGACGTCCTGGAAGTTATAGGTGCCCAGCGTCGGCGCGCTGGACGCGTCGATGCCGACAGTGGCGCCGATGGTCGAACTCTGGTCGATCGCCGATTCGCCGTCGCCATAGGTGAAGGCAAGGTTGGTGGCGCTGTCGAGGTACACGCCGGTGTTGACGCCGGAGATGCTCGAGCTGGCGCCGCCCGCAACGGCGTCGCCGAGGCGCACGACCTGGCCGCCGGTGGCGCCGCGCAGGTCGACGCCGATCGATGTGCCAGCGCCTATCGTGTTAGTTACGTCGAAATCATTGGCCGTGATCGCGGCATTGATCTGCGCACCGTTGAGGTCGAAGCCCACGGCCGTGGTGCTGGTCAGGCCGATGCTCAGCGAGTTGAAATTGAGCCCCGCGCCGAGTGTGCCGGTGACGTCCACACCACGTGAACTGATGCCTTGCAGGTCGACCGTGCCGAGATTGACGGCACCGCCGGACGAAGCGACGTTTGTGAGCGCGATGCCGGTGGTCACGCCGCCGCTGGTCGAAACCGAGTTGAAGTTGATGCCGCTGCCAACGGTCACGGCGTTGAGGCTGAGCGCGTTCCCGGTCGACGTGATCGTGTTGGTGGTGCCGGCCACGCTGATCGTGCCGCCGGCCTGGGCGGCGAAGCCGACGCCGCTGGTCGTGTTGATGGCCAGGCCACCATTGCTGAAATCGATGGTGCCATTGGTGTTGCCGACCAGGTTGACGCCGGCGGTCGCACCCGACTGGATCTGCTTGGTGGCGCCGGAGAAGTTGACGGTGGCCGCGGTGCCGTTGTTGATGTTGGCAACGACGATATTGCCGCCGCCGGCAGCGTTCGTATCGGTCAGATTGCCCGACAGCGTCACCGAGCCACCGGTCAGCTCCTGGATCGAGACGGCGGCACCCAATCCGGCGCTGACGATGGTGCCGGCGTAGGAAATATCAGCGTTGCCGCCGCTGAGATCGGTGCCCGAACCGACATTGAAGGCGGCGCCCGCGCCCAGGTTGTTCAGCGTGCCGGTGCCGAGATTGAGCGAGCCGGTCAGATTCTGCAGATTGATGCCGGCGCCGGCGCCGAAGGTGGCGCTGGTCGAAGTCAAGGTGCCGTTGACGTTTGCCGAAGTGATGTCGACGGCCTCGCCGGCCTGCGCGGTGATGATCTTTATGCCGGCACCCGTGAAGCTCACGCTCGTGTTGGCGGGCGTGGCGCCACCGACGACACGCAAACCGGTGCCGGTGCCGGTGGTGATCGCCAGCGTGCCGTCGAAGGTGGCTGACGTGACGCCGGCTGCATTCTCGATGTTGACGCCGCGTCCGAACGACTGGGAATTGTCGATCGTCGTGTTGCCGAACGTGTAGGTGCCGGCCGAATTGAGGATTTCGATGCCGGCGCCGTTGGAAGTTGTCACGGTCACTGCGTCGAGGTCGACCGCGCCGCCGCTGGCGCCGCTGATCAGCACGCCCTGTGTGCCCGCGTTGGTCGAAGTGACACTGTCGAAATGGACACCGCCGGCGCCGAGTGTGCCTTGCAGCGACAATGCCGTCTGGCCGGTCCCGTCGATCGTCGTCGTGCCGGCATCGGCAACAGTCAGGCTGTTCAGCCCGGCAAGGCTGAGGCCGGTGGCAGTCGATGCGGTGATGGCGAGGCCGCCGTTGAAATTGACCGCCGCCGCCCCGCTGCCGGCCGAAATCGCCACGCCGCCGCCATTGATGGTGACCTGGTCGGTGAAGGTGACCGAGCCGCCGGTGCGGTTGGCGATATTGATGCCGCCGCCTGTCAGCGTGCCTGCCGGTCCGGCGTTGGGCAGCAAGCCGCGCGACATCGAGATGGTGCCGGTACCGCCATTGACGTCGAGCAGCGTGCCGGCGACGTTGATGTTGTTGTTGATGACCGACAGATTGCCATCAAGGCCCGCAACCTTGATTGCCGTCTGGCCCACCGCGACATTGATGATCGTCACGCCTTCGATGGTGATGCCGCTGGCATTGCTGAAGCCGACCGCGCCCTGGTCGATGAGGAAGGCAGCGCCGGTGGCGCCGCTGAAGTCGAAGGCGGTGTTGCGCACGGCATTGTCGCCGAGCAGCTGCATGAGATTAGCCGTGCCGCTGACCACGGCCTCGTCGCCGGTGATGTTGCCGCCGCTGGCTCCGAGATTGCCCTGGACATTGGCCGGCTGGATCGTGCCGGTCGAAACGACGCTGCTATTGCCGAAGCCGGCAATGGTCTGTCCTGAGTCGAGTGTGAAGGCGGTGGCGCCGAGATCGATCGTGCCAACGAAGACGAAGTTCTGCGCGCCGGTCAACGCATCGGCTGCGGCGAGCGAGATGGAGTTGACGCCCGTGCTGAGATTGCCGGTCGTGCCGGCCGCGATGAAGCCGCCCGACTGCGAAACCATGGTGACCGAACCGGGAGCCGTGGCCAGATTGGCGCTGCCGGTGAAGGACACGTCGTCGAAATCGTAGCTGCCCTTCGTCGGATCCAGCCCGACGGTGTTGACGGTGTAGCCACCGGATGCCGCGATGATGAAGGATTCCAGCCCGTCGGTCGAATCGCCGTCGCCGAAGGTGAAGGTGGCGTTGGCAGTGGTCGCGGTGCTGAGGCCCGACGACAGGTCGACGCCGATGCCGACATTGTCGATCTTGGAACCTTGCAGGAAGGTGATGACCTTATTGCCCGTCGTCGACGACAGGTCGATGCCGCGCGAGGTGAGGTCGCCGGTGCCGGTGATCGTGGTCAGGCCGAAATCTGCGGTCGTGGAGGAGCCGCCGAAGTCGATACCAGTCTGGTTGGCGCCGACATTGCCGACGGTCGTCGTGCCGAAGGTGACGTCAGCATTGGCGAGCGCGAAGTTGATGCCGGCGGTGCCGGCCGTGGTGCCCAGCGTGATCTGGGTCGTACCGAAAGTGACTGAACCGGCATTATTGCCGATGCCGATGCCGTCGGCGCCGGCGCCCGTCACCGTAACCGCTCCGAAGGTCGCCGATGCGGTGCTGGCGACATTGGCGACGGCCAGGCCGGTGGTCGTGGCATTGGTGATAGACAGCGGGGCGGTGACGTTCAGCGTCGCCGTGCCAGCAAGGCCGACAACAACCACACCACCTCCGCCCGTCGCAGACAGCGTCGAGCCGGTGAAGCTGATCGCGCCGCCGACTGGGGGCAGCGACGAGCCGATCGCGAAAAGATTGCCGGTGCCGGTCGAGGTGACGCTGCCGCTGAAAGCCACCGAGCCGCCGGTGGTGCCGTCGACCTTGACCGCCGTGCCTGGCACGGTTGCCGAGCTGGAGATGTTGGCCGCTACACCGATTGTCGCGCTGCCGCCGGAAACGACGACACCGTCGCCAGTGCCCGAATTGGTGATGGTCCCACCGAGGATCGAGATCGAGCCGGTGTTGTTGGTCAAGCTGACATCGGCGCCGGCAACGCCGGTGGTGACAAGGTTGCTGACGCTGACGGTCGCGGCGCTGCCCTGCACCGCAAAGCCCGGACCGCCACCAACGACCGTGTCGAGCGTCGTCGTGCCGTTGAAGGTATAAATGCCGCTGGCGATATTGGTAAGGCGGATGGCATCGCTGTTGACGCGGTTGATGTTGACGCCGCCGAAGGTGACATTGCCGCTGCCGGTACTGATGTTCTCGATGACGATGCCGCTCGAAACGCCGCCGCCCGAGCCATCCACGATGACGCTGGAGAAGGTCACGCCGGCCGCGCCGATCGTCATGCCGGTGCCGCCGATGAGAATCCCCTTCTCATCCGGCCCGGCGCCGGTCGCCACGGTGTTTCCGGAGCCAGTCACCGTCAGCGTGCCGCCATTGATGGCTCTGAGGCCGTAGCCGCCGTCGGTGTTGAGGTCGAGGCCGCCGGTGAAATTGATCGTGGCGCCCGCATTGCCGGTCAGGTCGATCGCGTTGGCGGCACCGGTGCTGGCGGTGATCTTGCCGCCGAACGTGGCGGTGCCGCCGCCGTTCAGGCTGGTGATCCTGACGGCGCTTGCCGCGCTGGTCTGGCTGATGGTGCCGTTGTAGGTGACCTTGGCCGTCGAGCCGCCGCCGATGGAAAAGGCATTGCTGCCAGTGCCGGCGATGGAACTCCCGGTCCCGAAGGTCAAGGTCCCGCTCGAGCCGCCGACGACAGCGGCACCCGTACCGCCGCCACTGATATCGAGGTCGTCGAAAGTGGCGGTGCCGTCGAAATTGTTGGCGAACAGCGCGGTATTGAGGGCGCTAGTAATCCTGGTGTTGCCGGTGAAATTGAAGGTCGCGCTCGAACCGATAATCGCGATACCGGTCAGGCTCGCGCTCTGGATCGTCAAATTGTCGACCGCGACCGTACCGGTCGTGCCGTCAAGCAGAAGGCCTATCGTGGCCGCACTGATCGTCACGCCGTTGATCGTTGCACCATCGCTGCTCTCTCCGTCGATCGCACGGTTGGAGCTGCTGACGGTGAGGTTCTCGACGACGTTGCCGTTGGCCAGGTCGATGGTGTTGCCGGCTGCATTGTTGAGCGTCGCCGCGCCGAAGCCGAACGGATCGCTCTGCGTCGCGCCGGAAACAACGTTGGTGCCGGTGACATTGGCGGGCGGCGAGCCAAGGCTCACGGAAGCGCCATTGGCGAAGGACACGATCGATTGGCCGTCGGCCAGCGTAAAGCCGTCGGCATCGGTGTCGATGTTTCCGGCCCCGTTGTTGACCAGAACGAAGATGGTGTTGGCCGGGGCCGCCAGCGCGTCCGCCGCGGTGGCGTTGATCAGGTCGTTGACGCTGGAGCCATCGCCGAGGCCCGTGTTGGCGGCGCCGACGTAGATGACATTGGCGATGTCGAACAGTTGTGGACCGTTCAGCACCGTGTCGTTGAAGGCGTAGGTGCCGCTGCCCGGCGACAGGCCGCGCATGTCGAGCGATGCCGTGACGCCCGATATCGACGCGCCGCCGGCCGCGCCGAACGAGAACGCCGTGTTGGCGGTGGTGCCGGCCAGGCCGTTGGTGCCCAGCTGGACGCCGGTGTCGACACCGGTGATGACGCCGCTGCCGATGGTCACCGAGCCGCCATTGGTGCCGGACAGGTCGATGCCGGTCGAGGAGCCGCCGGAACTACCGCTGACGTCGAGCGTGGCGGCGGTGAAGGTCGAGGTGCTTCCCGACAGGTCGAGCGCGGTGGAGCAGTTGCACAGGCCGGTGATATCGATGTCGCCGAAGCTGATAGTGCCGTTGCTGCCGACGACGTCGATGCCGTTTCCGAACGGCTGGTCGATGGTGACTGCGCCGCCGAACGAAACGGCGCCGGTGTTGTCTTCCAGCCAGATACCGTCTCCGGGATCGGTCATGCTGACCGGGCCGCTGAAGGTGATCGCGCCGGCGTTGCCGATGGCGAGGATGCCCTCGCTGTCGACATGGGTCAGGGTCACCGGCCCGCCGAAAGCGACCGCGCCACCGGAATTCTGGACGTCGATGCCGATGCCGCCCGGGGCGGTGATGTCCGAGATGTCGACGGCTCCGAACGTGAAATCGGCGGTGCTGTCGAAGATCCCGATGCCGTCGAGGATGGTGTTGCTGACAGTCGTTGCGCCGGAAACGGCGAAATTTCCCGACACGCCTGCAAACATCGCGCCGAACCCGCCGCCGTCCTGCGTCAAGCTGGCCAGCGTCACGTCGATATTGGCGCCGAGCAAGACGACGCCGGCCGCGCCATTGCCGGAGATCGTGCCGTCGGTGGTGCTGAATGTGCCGGTGGTGGAGAGGACGTTGACGCCGAAGCCGGAATTGCCGGACGCGTTCAGCGTCTGGAATGCGTATGTCCCGTCGCCGACGATGAACAGACCGTTGTCGCCGTTGTCCGACAGCATCGTCGTGCCGCCGAAAGCGTAGGCACCATCGCCCTGGATCGACAGGCCGGCGGCGCCATTGTTGCTGGAGTTGAGATTGCTGCCGGAAACCGTGTTGGTGCCGTCGAACAGCACGCCGTTTAGACCAGCCCCCGAAGCGGACACGCCTGAAATCGTGACATTGCTGACGCCGCTGCCGTAGATGCCATTGGCGCTGCCGCCGGAGACGTTGAAGTCCAGCAGCGAGCTGTTGTTGGCCAGCATGACGACATCGCCGGCGCCGGAATTGGTCAGCGTCGCCGCGCCGCCGGCATCCGAGATGGCACCGGTGTGGGTGACATTGTCGCCGGTCACATTGACCGGGAGGCCGCCGAGCGAGAAGGTCCGCCCGTTGCCGAAAGAGGCCAGTGTCTGCCCGGCGCCCAGCGAGAAGCCATCGGCGTCGTCGATGGCCGTCCCGCGATTGACCAGCACGAAGATCGCGTCCGCGTCGGTGTTGGCGTCCGCTGTCGCGACCGAGGCCAGGTCCAGCAGCGACGAGCCGCTGCCCGTGCCGGTCGCGGTGGCGCCGACGAAGATCACATTCTGCACATCGAACAGCTGCGCGCCGCTGAACGTCGTCGAGCCGAAAGCATAGTGGCCGAGCGTCTGGTTCAGGCCGCGCGCGTCGAGCGAAGCGGTGATGCCGGCGATGGAGCCGCCGCCGAAGGTGAACTCGGCATTGGCCGAATTGGCCAGCGACCCCGATATGCCGAAGCGCACGCCGGTGTCGACACCGGCGATCGAGCCGCCATTGGTGATGATGATCGTTGCCCCGCCCGCACTCGGCGACGCAAGGTCGATGCCGATCGACCCGGCCGCGCCGGGGCCGGTGATGTTGAGCGACTGCGCGGTGAAATTGGTCTTGGATCCGGAGAAGTCGAGGCCGGCTTGGCCGACGCCCAGGCCGGAGATGACGATGTTGCCGGCGACCACCGCCGCATTGACGCCGGCAAACGACATGCCGTCGCCGCCGGGTGCCGAGATGGCGACGTCGCCGAAGCGGATCGCCGCCGGCGAATCCGAGATGGCGATCGCCGGTCCGGCCGTGTTCGAGATCGTCGTCTTGCCATTGACAGTGAAGCTGCCCGAAACATTCTCAAGCACGACGCCCGACGTGCCGCCCGTCTGGCTGATCGAATCCAGCACGACATGCGCGGTGATCGGGTCGATGAGGACGCCGATCCCGCCATTGCCCGAGATGGCACCGCCAGTGGTGGTGAACGTGCCGCCGCTGCCCTGAACAGTTATGCCGCGGTCGGCATTGTCCTGCGCGTTGACGATGGCGAAGGTGTAGGTGCCCTTGCCCGTGATATCGAGGCCGTCGTCGGCATTGTCAAGCAACGACGTTGTGCCGGTGAAATTGTAGGTGCCGTCGCCATCGATGTGCAGGCCGTCGAGCCCGTTGCCGGTCGTGATGAAGTTGGAGCCGGTGATACCGGTCGAGCTGCCCGTGAAGTCGGCGCCGTTGCCGCCAGCACCGTCCACGGTCACCTTGGTCAGCGTCGCGCCGGTGATGTTGTTGCCCAAGATGCCGTCGGCGCCACCGGTGATGGTGATGCCGTTCAGCGTGTTGCCATTGCCCAGCGTGATGACGTTGTTGGCGACATTGGTGCCCTGGATCGTGCCGTCGCTGCCGCCCAGGTTGAAGGTGCCGGTGCCGCCGCCGGAAAGCTTTGCCGTGACGCTTTCGCCTCCGCCGATGACGGTCTGGCCATCGGCAAGCGTCGCGCCGTCAGTCGTCAAATTGCCGCTGCCGCCGAGCGCCACGACAAAGCCGTTCGCACCCGATTTGGCAACGGCGTCGTCCAGCGTCGTCGGATCGGCCAACGTACCGGCGCCGGCCAGGCCGCCGTCAGCGTAGTAGAACTTGCCGAAGGCGGCGTTGGTGGCGGCGTTGATGGCAATGCGCGTCGTCGTGCCGCCGCTCAACGTCTGCGACTGGATCCTGACGCCGACATCGCCGCGCACCCGCTCGTTGACGCGCTTGCGCAGGCCTTCGCTGACCGGGTAGACCGGCTCCGGCCCGCTGTCGGCCCCGTCGTCGGCATTGTCCGAGCCATGGCCGGGATTGAACGGGATGTTCAGCCGCACGCTGCCGGCGAACTGGGTGTCGTCGCGATTGTCGTTGCGCACCTCGCCGGCGAGCACCAGTTCGGTGCCGATGCCGAAGACATCGCCGATCGTGTATTCGAAGCCAGCCTTGGCGCCGGTGACGCTGCCGTCATCGCCATGCGGGTCCTCGAAATGGTAGCCGCCGATGTCGAGCCGCAGCGAATGCTTGTCGGGCAGGTTGATCGGCACCTGGGCGCCGATCTCGCCTTCGATGCCCCATGCCGCGTAGTCGCGATGGTCGAGGACCGAAATCTGCTCCATCAGCTGGTTGCCGACCATCGACAGGGTCGAACTCGACGAGTGATCGGTGTGGTCGCCCTTGATTGGCAGATAGACGTTCACATGCGCGTCGAAATGCGGCGTGATCGCCTCGGCGCCCAGCGTGGCCGATGTGAACTGGCTGGAGTTGTAGTTCTCGACGTTGAGATAGGCGTAGCCGCCGATCATCAGGTCGGGGTTGACGATGCGGCGAATGCCGAGGCCGACATCCTGGCCGAAACTGTCCTTGAAATCATGCTTGGCCCGGAGATCCAGGAACAGCACCGATTCGGCCGTCTGCTTGAGCGGGATGAAGCCTTCGAGCGCGGCGTTGCCGCCATTGTTGTCGGCACCGATGATGGCGCGGATCTGCGGCTGCCACAGCCCGTTCGGGTCGCCATGGGCGGCCATGCCCGAAAGGCCGAGCGCCAGCGTCGTAAGCGCCGTCGTCTTCCACAGATGCCTTGCAATTCGCGAACGGCGATAGCCGGCGCGAACGTGGAAATCCTCCCCACGCGCCGCCACCCCACCAACTTGCCGAGAATTCTCGGTAGTGCCCATCCCTGGCGAGTCCTTCCGGGACTACACGTCCCCCTGTAAATTCTTACTCGAATTCTATTGTATAGCGAGTCTCGGACTCCCCGATTTCTAGGGCTTTCCTCCAAAATTGCTCGCTGTGTCAGAAAGGTCACAGTATTTTTGCCGGCTTGCTTGGCTCCGGCCCGCCTTTCGAAACAGTCCCGAGTGTTGTATCACAGCCCCACCAGCGGGAATACCTGGTGGGGCGAGGAAACATGCAAGCCATCCGACAAAAGAACATGGCACTTATTTTAGCGAAAGCTAATCTACTTGGCATGGCGGCGGGATGCGGCGCCCTGTGGCTGATCCTGGCCGCCGCTGGACCAGCCCTTGCCGAAGACGCCAAGCCGGCCCAGCCAAAGCCCTCCGATGCCAATCCGTGGGCGGTGAACTGCTCCAGCGGCTCGGCGAGCGCCGAACTTCAGTGCCAGGTGTCGCAGAACCTGACCGAGGCCAAGACCGGACAGCGCGTGCTGACCGTGACCGTGCGCCGCGACAGCGGCAATGGCGGCCTGGCCATGCTGCTTGCTCTGCCGCATGGCCTGTTCCTGCCGTCCGGCGCCAGCTATCAGATCGACCAGGGCCAGAAGACGACCCTCGCCATCCAGACCAGCGACCAGAATGGCGCCTATGCCGCCACGCCGCTATCGGCCGATCTCATCAAGGCCATGAAGTCCGGAACCAATCTGAACATCGGCATGGAATCGGTCACCCGCAAGCCGGTCACCATCCCGGTGTCGCTGGCCGGCTTCACGACCGCCATCGCCAAGCTGGAATCGATCAAGTAGCGTTTGGGGTGGGCTGCCTGCGTCCACGAATCGGATGCCTTGGCGATTAGCGGGAACATCAATCACTTCGTCATCCACGGGCGGAGCAAGGAGCGTAGCGACGCAGCGCAGACCCGAGGATCCATGCCGCGACTTCCGGGCGCCGCGACAGTGCAAATTCTGCTCCGCTGCACTCCACGACTGAGATCGCGGCATGGATCCCAGGGTCTCCGCGACGGAGCTTTGCTCCTGCTTCGCCCTGGGATGACGAAGTGAAGAGCGTCTTCGCTGGTCTTCAAGGCATGCGGCGCATCAATACAAGCGAGGAACTCGCTTGATTGTCTCCACCCGGAATGCTCCGTTGCCGCTTCGGACATTCGGAGAAACCCATGACAGGCTTTGTCGACCGCGAGCGCGCGGCGCAACTGATGGAGCGCGCCGGCATCGAGGCGCTGGTGCTGTGTGCGCCCGAGGCCTTCCACTATGCCACCGGAGCCTCGATCGGCCCGGCGGGACTGTTCCGGCGCGCCGGTGCCGGCTTCGTCGTCATTCCCGCGGCCCAGGACCTGCCGATCGGCGTCGTGGCGGCGGATTTCAATTCGGCACATCTGCAGCAGGCCATGCCGGACGCTGTCATCCGCAGCCACCCGGTCTGGATCGAAACCGCCACGCTTGACGCCTCGACCTCAGGGCAAGGTCTGGCGCAACGCATCGAGGCGGGCATTGCCGCGTCCGGCCGGGCGCTCGGTTTTTCGCGGCCGGCGACATTCGAACTTGCCCATTCCGTCCGCGAGCTGAAGGAGATCCTTGCCGGCTTCGGGCTCGACCGCGCGACGATCGGCATCGATCTCGATTTCATCGCCGCAGCCGATTTCTCAGCCATGCAGGCGCTGCTGCCGACCTGCACGATGGTCGACGGCTCAGCGGTGCTCGACAGGCTGCGGGCCATCAAGTCGCCACGCGAGATCGACCTTTTGCGGCAAGGCATCATCCTGTCGGAGGCCGGGCTGGACCGGCTGCAGGTGGATGCCATGGCCGGCATGCGCCAGGCCGATCTCATTGCCCTCTACCGGGCCGGCGTCGCCACGGCGGCGTCCGGCCTGTCTCATCCGGTGGCGACTGCCGAATATGTGACGCTGGGTGCCAAGGCCAAAGGCGCCGATGCGAAGGCCATGCCTGGCGATCCGCTGAAATGCGACATGGTCTGCACCGTGGGCGGCTACGCCTCCGACATGTCGCGCAACTTCACCTTCGGGCCGCCATCCGCCGAGCAGGCCGAACTGCACGCGATCGCCGAGCGGGCCTTCGAGGACGGACTGGCCGTACTTGTTCCGGGAACCGCGCTCGCCGACGTGCATCGCGTCGCCACCGAAAGCCTGGCGCGGCAGGGGTTGCGCTCCTATCGCCGCGGTCATTTCGGCCATGGCGTCGGCCAGTCGGTCTTTTCCGAACAATGGCCGTTCATTGCGGCCGACAGCGATGTCGTGATCGAAGCCGGCATGGTGCTGGCCTTCGAGATCCCGCTCTACATCGACGGCCTCGCCAGCTTCAATCTCGAAGACCAGTTCCTGATCACGCCGGACGGGCCTGTTGCCATGAACCGTTTGCCGAGGCGGCTGGAGAGGATTGGGTAGCCGGCTTTAAGTTTGCAACGCTGGAGATTGGCCGAAGCCTCTCTGGCTTCGTCATCCACGGGCGGAGCAAGGAGCGAAGCTCCGTCGCGGAGACCCGAGGATCCATGCCGTGACCTTGGCCAAGGAATGCAGCGGAGCAGAACTCTGCACCGTAGCGACGCTTTGAAGTCACGGCATGGATCCTCGGGTCTGCGCTGCGTCGCTGCGCTCCTTGCTCCGCCCGTGGATGACGAAGCGATAGGCGCTTCGGCCAATCTCGAAGCCGCGCGCACCACGCCAAGCAACTAAGCGCTCACCGCTGGCCGCCGCCCCTTCCACGGCATCTCCTGTTCGAGCTGCACTGAGGTGGCCAGCACGGTGGCTTCGTCGCCGTAGCGGCCGACCAGTTGCACGCCGATCGGCACGCCGCCTTTCGACCAGCCGAGCGGCAGCGAGATCGCCGGTTGGCCGGAAATGTTGAAGGGGAAGGCAAACACCGAATCCGCCCATTTGGCGTTGTAGCGGTCGATGTCGGTTTCCGACATGTCGTAGTAGCCGAGCGGGCGCGGCAGCTGAGTCAGCGTCGGGGTGATGAAGAGATCG
The DNA here is from genome assembly GCF_040320745.1 of Mesorhizobium sp. M0621. NCBI lineage: Bacteria > Pseudomonadati > Pseudomonadota > Alphaproteobacteria > Hyphomicrobiales > Phyllobacteriaceae > Mesorhizobium > Mesorhizobium sp. M0621. The sequence goes on from NZ_JAMYQF010000028.1 coordinate 60,559, forward strand.
TAGGCGCCGAGGTCGCCGACGATGTCGCGGCCGACCTGCCGCAATTGCTCGACATCGGAGATGTGCCTGATGCCGCTGATCGCGCGGCCGCGCTCGATGATCGCCCAGGTCACCGCCTCGACATCTCCAGGCGTCACCGGCCGGCCGATCACCGTTTCAAGATAGTCGAACGTCGCCGCCGTCTGCACGCAGGTCATGTTGGTGTAGGTCTTCCACACCACGTCGGCATCGAGCGGCATGTCGTGTTCCTCGGCGTCGTGCCCGAGCCGTTCGAGCACCGCGACGGTCGCCAGCACCACAGCCCTCACCTCCGGGTCGATGGCCGTGCCGTTGGGCGGCGTGACGGAGAAGCCGATGCGCAGCCTTTTCGACGCATGCGCCGACAGGCTGAGCCAGGACCCATTGGGCACCGGCGGCGTGTAGGGGTCGCCCGGCAGCGCCCCGGCCACCGCGTCGAGATAGGCCGCGGTGTCGCGCACGGTGCGCGAGCAGCACAGGAAGTACGCGCCGCCATACCAATAGTCGCCGAACGGCGCGAGGCTGACACGGCCGCGCGACGGCTTCAGCCCGACGATGCCGCAGCAGGAGGCCGGAATGCGGATCGAGCCGGCGCCATCGCTGGCCTCGGCGATCGGCACCATGCGCGAAGCGATGGCCGCGGCAGCACCGCCGCTCGAGCCGCCGGGCGTGATGCCTTCCTTCCACGGGTTCTTGGTCGCGCCGTAGAGTTTTGGCTCCGTGGTGATCGACCAGCCGTTCTCCGGCGCGTTCGACTTGCCGACCAACACCAGCCCGGCCGCCTTCATGCGGCGCACGACTTCGGTGTCGAAGTCGGCGACGACGTCTTTCAGGTAGAAGCACGAATTGGTATTCGGCGCCCCGGTCCAGGACGAGGCCAGCTCCTTGAGCAGGAACGGCACGCCGGCGAAGGGCGCATTTTTGTCGACCGTCTGCGCCTGCGCGCGCGCCATGTCGTAGAGGCGATGAACGACCGCGTTGAGCGCCGGGTTGAGCCGCTCGACCAGGGTGATTGCTGCTTCGACCAGTTCAGACGGCGTAACCTGATCACTGTGCACCAGTCCGGCCAGGTCCAGCGCGTCTGACTCGGCATAGGTTTTCAGCAGACTGTCGGTGACCATGTCTCTCTCCTCTGGCCAATGGCTTGTGTTGATGCCTGCTCCTGCGGAGAACTGTATTGGGGCATCGGCCCCCTCACCCAGCCTCTGCTTCGCTCGGCTGACCTCTCCCCAAGGGGAGAGGAGATTGTCGATGCCGGAGCCATCCTCTTCTCCCCCACGGGGAGAAGGTGGCCGCGAAGCGGCCGGATGAGGGGGCCTGCCAGCAGCCGGATTGCGTCAGGCCAGGTCGACGGTCCGCCCCAGCGCGATGCTCTGTTCGGCGGCCAGCACAATGCGCAGGCTGTTGACCGCCGCATCCATCTGCTCGCTGAGGTCGAGATCCTCGCGGATGGCGCGCAGGAAGAAGGCCTGCTCGCGGTCGCAGAGTTCCTGGTGGCCGGGCTCATCCTCCATGCTGACGATCTCGTCGGGCTTCGAGAAATTCTTGTCGCCGTCGACCGCGGCATAGTGGATCTTGAGCGCGTCGGTCTTGGTGTGGCGGTCGATATCGGCGGAGTTCGACACCTCGGCCAGCTCGGCCGCACTGCTCGCCTGCTGGCCGGCGACGATCGAGACCGCGCCCTTGGGGCCGACCACGTCCTTCACGAAATAGGCCGTCTCGCTCATCATCGGGCCCCAGCCGGCCTCGTACCAGCCGACCGAGCCGTCATCGAAGGTGACGTGCAGATGGCCGTAATTCTGCTTGTCGGCTTCCGCCCATAGTTTGGCGCCGATGCCGTGCACCCGCACAGGCTTGGCGCCGGTCAGCTGGCACATGACGTCGACATAGTGGACACCGCAATCGACGATCGGAATCAGCGAATCGATCAGGTTCTTGTGCCAGTGCCAGGCGCTGCCGCTGCTCTGCTGGTTGAGGTTGAGCCGCATCACCAGCGGCTTGCCGAGCGTCTTGCCGACCTCGATGAACTTGATCCACGAGGGGTGGACGCGCAGGATGTAGCCGAGCACCAGCTTGCGGTTCTTGGCCCGCGCCGCGGCGACAACCTTTTCGGCATCCTCATTGTTGGTGGCGAGCGGCTTTTCCATGAACACATGGCAATTGGCTGCGATCGCCTTCAGCGCATATTCGGCATGGGTGTTCGGCCAGCTGTTGATCGACACGGCATCCGGCCTGGTCTCCTTCAGGGCCTGGTCGAAATCCTCATAGAGCGGATAGCTCGCCAGTTCGGCCGGGATCTTCGTGTTGCTCCTGATCGAGCGGCTCATGATGCCGACGATCTCGAAACCGTCGGAGCGGTGATAGGCGCTGGCATGCGACGCACCCATATTGCCGAGACCCACCACCAGCACTTTTACCTTGTCGGACAATTCCGCCTCCCATGCTTTGATTTGAAGAGTGGGCGGCATCCAGTTGCCGCCGCCCGTATTGCTTCGTCCAGAGCAAATCACGCCAGGTCAGCGCCGCCCCTCATTGCCCTGCTGGGCATTTCTCCCCGTATAGCGACGGGGAGAAAGACGCTGTCATTAAGGGTTTCGCCAATCGCCAGCGTTGAAAAGAAGGCGCCGAGATCGCGGCCATCTCCCTTCTCCCCGTCACTATACGGGGAGAAGGTGCCGGCAGGCGGATGAGGGGCAGCGCTGACCTCGACAATTGCAAGCCCTACTTCACCGCCGAATCGAACAGATGCGCCTTGATCTTCTCGACATCGAGCGCGGCAAAGCCTTCCGACAGCTTGTATCCGTCGGCGTCGGCCTTGACCTTGGCCTTGTCGAAATCATTGGCCGGGCCGATCAGCTCGTTGGTGCAGACATCCTCGGCCTTCACCGGCGCGGTGATCTGGCCGATCTTGTGGATTTCGTCGAAGAAGCCCTGCCAGCTCGCCATATCGTGCGAACCCCAGCCGCCGCGCTTGTCCATGTCGCCGCGGAAAACGTTGATCTGCTGCAGGATCGACGTCGTTCCAAGTTCGGGCCCGAGATTCTTGGCCAGCGTCGGGAACTGCTCGAACACCGCTTCGACGGCCGCGCGTGGATTCTGGTAGCCGAATTCGAGGCCCATCGCCCAGCCGCGCAGGTACTTTTCCAGGAACGCCTTGCGGTCGGGATCCTCGAGGTCGGCGGCACGCACGACGAAGGTGTTGGCCGGCAGCTTCGAGTTCCGCACGCCGAGCCAGTATTCGAAGTCGAGCCCCTTGGCGATCCATTCGGCGCGCAGGCCTTCCCATGCCAAAGCGGCATCGCCCTGGCCGCCGGCAAGTGCCGTGCCCCAGGTCGGCCAGCCGGCCTCGACGTACTTGACCTTCTTGATGTCGACGCCTTGAGCGGCCAGCAGCGGGTCGGTGATCGACTGCCATGCGGCGGAGCCGAGCAGGATGGTCTTGCCTTCCAGCTTCTTCAGGTCGTTCGACCCCTCGCCCTTGCGGAAGGCGATGCTGAACGTGTCGCGGGCGCCCATGTGGAACACCGACTTCAGCTTCATGCCGTTCTGGATGGCGAAGGAAAACACGCCGGGCGACGGGAAGCCCATGTCGGCCTGGCCGACATCGACGAACTTCACCGTCGCGGTGCCGTCCGACGGCCCAGGCTGCATGTCGGTGTCCAGCCCGTCGAAATAGCCGGCCTTCTTGGCTGCCCAGTAGGGATAGTCGTCGAGCACTTCGAGCGTGCCGCGCGGCGAGATCCAGGTGAATTTTCCATAAGGCTCGGCCCTGGCCTTGCGGCCCGTGGCGCCAAGTGCCGTCGCGGTCACCAGCCCGGCGCCGGTCACCTGCAGAAAATAGCGGCGGCTTATCCCCACCGGGTTGATCGAGATTTTCTTGGTCATGGCATTTCCCCTTTTTGTTGATTGTCAGTCTTGCCCTGTCGCCCGCCTCCCGAGCGCCATTGGTTTCCCGCGTTCATGCCTCCCAGCTCGCCCATTTCTTGCCGATCAGGAAGAACAGCACGTAGATCAGGATGCCGAGCGTCGACAGGATCAGCACCACCGCGAAGAACTGCGGCATCTGGATCATCGACGAATAGGTGGTCAGCCGGTTGCCGAGGCCAAAGCCGCCGCCGACCATCTCGGCGCCGACAGCAGTCAGCAGGCCGAAGATGGCGCCGATCATCAGCCCGACCAGGATCATCGGCAGCGCCATCGGCGCGCGGATCTTCCAGAATATCTGCAAAGTGCTGGCGCCGTAGGAGCGCGCCAGCGCGATCTTGGCGCTGTCGACGCGGCGAAAGCCGGTGGCGGCGTTGATCATCACCATCGGCCCGGCGGCCAGCGCCACCGCGATGATGCGCGGCGTGTAGCCGAAGCCGAAGCGCAGGATCAAAAGCGGCACCAGCGCCAGCATCGGCGTGGTGACCAGCAGCAGAATGTAGGGCGCGACGATCTTCTCGGCGAACGGGAACTGGGTGATGACCGCAGCCAGGATGAGGCCGATAACGGCGCCGATGGTGAAGCCGGAGACCAGCTCGATCAGCGTGTAGCCGAGATGCGGCGCGATCAGCGGAAACTCGTCGAACAGCGCATAGGCGATCGAGCTCGGCGGCGGCATGATGTAGAGCGGCACGTGGAACAGCCGCAGCGCCAGCTCGATGCCGCCGATGATGATTACCGCCACCGCAAGAATGGCCGTCACTTCCTTGCCCGACTTGATGCCGGGCCCACTGGCGAAGGCCGACAGATTGGTCAGGCTGACTTCGTGGCCGTCGCCGGACTTGGCCCCCGACTTGGACTTCGAGAATTCCGGAATGGCATCGCCTCCGCTCACGGTCTGATCCTCACGATCTCGGCGCTCGGGCGCTCCGGCGCTTTTGGCCGCGTGCGCTCGCCGACTATGTCCATCTTGATCCGGTTGGTGAGGTCGAAGACCTCTTTCGTCGCCATGATCTCCAGCGAGCGTGGCCGCGCAAACGGCACACGATATTCCTTGGCGACGCGGCCCGGCCGGGCGCTCAGCACCACCACCCGGTCGGAGAGGAAGATCGCCTCCTCGATGCTGTGGGTGATGAAGACGATGGTGGTCTTGGTGTCGAGCCAGATCTCCTCGACCAGGCGGTTCATCTCCTCGCGGGTGAAACTGTCGAGCGCGCCGAACGGCTCGTCCATCAGCAGCACCGACGGCTTCAGCGCCAGCGCCCGCACGATCGCCGCGCGCTGCTGCATGCCGCCCGACAGTTCGCGCGGAAACTTGCCGCCGAAGCCATCGAGCCCGACGCGGTTCAGCAGATGCGCGATCCACGCCCGGTCCGGCTTCTCGCCCTTGATCTCGAAGGGGAAGCGGATGTTGGCGTCGAGATTGCGCCACGGCAGAAGGTTCGCTTCCTGGAAGACGATGCCGATATCGGGATGCGGGCCGGTGATGGTCTTGCCGTCGAGCCGGATCTCGCCGCTGGTCAGGCTGTGCAGGCCCGACATCGACCACAAAAGGGTCGTCTTGCCGCAACCGGAAGGCCCGACGATCGAGACGATTTCATTGGCACTGATGTTCAGGCTGCAACGGTCCAGCGCCAACAGGTCGCCGGAGGCCGTGTGATAGATCTTGGTCGCTGCCTGCACGCCAAGCTTCGGGTTTTTCGCATTGCCCGTATTCATCTGCCCCCCGGGAAGATTGCGCGATGATCCATTGGCTCATCCCTGCGAAAATCAGTCTGTAACTATCCTACTTTCCTGTCAAGCACGAGCGCTGGCACCTGTATCACAAGAGTCTGGTCCAATAGCTAATTTGCTGTTTTTGAACTATTTTCTACGCCTTGAAATCTATGTTGCTTTCCTACATACTTCTGAATTCGCGTGGGCTGGAAAGAAAAGCGGCAAGGTGAAGCTTCCCCAACGACACGCTGCGGTTGCGATGCGGCCGGGCCGTGGAGCCATGGCGTGCAAACATGCTAAGACGTCAGCCTCGCAACCAGGGAAAGACCGGAACCTCATGACCGAAGCTGGCAGCCAGGAAGAGCCTGTTCCAAGCGACGATGCGGAGGGGCGCGATCCTGTCCGGCGCATCCCCGACATCATCTCGCTGGTCAAGGATTCCTACGGGGAATTGCGCCCGGCCGAACGCCGCGTCGCCGACGTCGTGCTCGACGATGTCAAATACGCCGTCGATGCCTCCAATGCCGCCCTTGCGCAACGCGCCGGGGTCAGCGAACCGACGGTGACCCGGTTCTGCCGCGCCATCGGCTGCGACGGCGTGCGCGACTTCAAGCTGAAGCTGGCGCAGAGCCTCGTCGTCGGTGCGCTCTATCTGGCCAAGTCACCTTCCGTCAGCAACGACAATGGCATGCCGTTCTGGAACGCCGTGTTCGGCGAGGCGCGCCGGGCGCTGCAGGAGGCCGAGCGGCAGCTCGACCCCGCGCAGCTGCAGAAGGCGGCAGAGCTGATCGCCAAGGCGCGCCAGGTCACGGTCTTCGGCCTCGGCGGCAGCTCCTCGGCGCTGGCACAGGAAACCCAGTACCGGCTGTTTCGCTACGGCATATCGATCAGCGCCCAGTGCGATCCCTACCTGATGCGCATGACCGCCTCGACCTTGAAGCCCGGCGATCTGGTGATCGCCATTTCGGCGACGGGGCGCACCCGCGAGGTGATCGAGGCCGTCGAACTTGCCAAGCACTACCGCGCCAATGCGATCGCCGTGACCGCGCCCGACACCGAACTCGCGCGCGCCTGCGACGTCAGGCTGACAGTGGCGGTGCCGGAATATCCCGACACGCTGAAGCCGACGGCCTCGCGCTTCGCCTTCCTCGCCGCGATCGACCTTTTGGCGGTGGCCTCCGCCTACAAGCTCGACGGCTCGGCTCGCGAGACGGTGCGCCGCATCAAATACAACGCCCAGATCCACCGCACCGGCAAGGAGATGGAGCCGCTCGGGGATTAGTTTCTTCTCCCCGTTCACGGGGAGAAGGTGCCGGCAGGCGGATGAGGGGCAGCGCCGAGTCCGACAGTTACCGTTCCAACACAGATTAGACGCATGCAGGAAGAGGAAAAAATGCTCGAGATAGCCCCATCGAAACAGGCAGCCGCATGGCTCGAATCCCTGGCGCGTGCGCTCGAAGCGGGCGATGCTTCGGCAGCGTCCAACCTGTTCGTCGATGATTGCTACTGGCGCGATCTTCTGACCTTCACCTGGAACGTCACCACCATGGAAGGCCGCGAGGCGATCGCCGACATGCTGGCGGCAACGCTGGCGACGACCAGGCCGACGGCATGGCAGCTGACCGGCGAGGCAACTTCGGACGAGGGCACCATCGAAGCCTGGTTCAGCTTCGAAACCGCAGTGGCGTCAGGGGAAGGCATCATGCGGCTGCGCGATGGCCGCTGCCAGACCTTGTTCACCGCTATGACCGACCTCAAAGGCTTCGAGGAGCGCAAAGGCTCGGAGCGGCCGCTGGGTGTGCGCCACAAGGCCGATCCCAAGCGCGAGACCTGGTCGGAGGCGCGGGCGCGCGAAACGCGCGAGCTTGGCACTGATGAACAACCCTACTGCCTGGTCATCGGTGGCGGCCAGGGCGGCATCATGCTGGGTGCGCGGTTGCGCCAGCTCGGCGTGCCCACCATCGTCATCGAGAAGAATGCGCGGCCGGGCGATTCCTGGCGCAACCGCTACCGCACGCTCGTGCTGCACGACCCGGTCTGGTACGACCATCTGCCGTACATTCCCTTTCCGGAAAACTGGCCGGTGTTCACGCCCAAGGACAAGATGGGCGACTGGCTGGAAATGTACACGCGCGTCATGGAACTCAACTATTGGGTCGCCACCAAGTGCCTCAGCGCCTCGTATGACGAAACCGAAAAGGTCTGGACCGTGGTGGTCGACCGCGTCGGCCGCCACATCACGCTGAAGCCGAAGCACATCGTCTTCGCCACCGGCGCCTATGGCCCGCCACGGCGGATCGATCTGCCGGGCGCCGATCAATTCAAGGGCGAGCTGCTGCATTCCAGCCAGTATTCCAGCGGCGAGAAATTCCGCGGCAAAAAGGTCGCGGTCATCGGCGCGGCAAGCTCCGGGCACGATGTCTGCGTCGACCTCTGGGAAAGCGGCGCCGAGGTGACCATGATCCAGCGCTCGCCGACAACGGTAGTCAAGTCGGACACGCTGATGGAAGTCGGCTTCGAGATCTTTTCGGAGACTGCCCTGGCGCGCGGCATCACCACCGAGAAGGCCGACATGATCGTCGCCTCGACGCCCTTCGCGCTGGTGCCCAAGGGCCAGCGCGCCCTCTACGAGGTGATCAAGGCGCGCGATGCGGCCTTCTACGACCGCCTGCGCGCCGCCGGCTTCGCCATCGACTTCGGCGACGACGAAACCGGCCTTTTGATGAAGGCCTACCGCACCGGCTCCGGCTACTACATCGATGTCGGCGCGTCCGACCTGATCATCGACGGCAAGATCGGCATCCGCAGCGGCGTCGCCATCAGATCGTTGACGCCGAGCGGCATCCTGTTCGAGGACGGCACCGAACTCGCCGCCGACGCCATCATCGCCTGCACCGGCTATCAGTCGATGAACGAGACCGTGGCGGCGATCGTCTCGCGCGAGGTCGCCGACCGGGTCGGTCCCTGCTGGGGCCTCGGCTCGGGCGTGAAGGGCGACCCCGGCCCATGGCAAGGCGAGCTGCGCAACATGTGGAAACCAACCGCGCAGGAAGCGCTATGGTTCCACGGCGGCAACCTCGCGCTGTCGCGCTTCTATTCGAAGTACGTGGCGCTGCAGATCAAGGCACGGATGGAGGGGATAGCGACACCGGTTTATGGAGCGGTGAGCTGACGCCAGGTAAGGTCGACCCCCACTCCATCGAGCTTCGCTCGCCACCTCTCCCCCGATCGACGGGGTAGAGGAAAGGCGCGAATTCGCCAGCCTTGGCGCTTTTCCTCTCCCTCCGGAGGGGGGAGAGGTGGCGCCGCGAAGCGGCGACGGAGTGGGGGAAGCACGCTCGCCCAGCGTGCAGCAGCCGCCGCTAGGCAGGCACAACCCCGACGGCCGAGATCAGCTAGTCATGCCGATGCCCAAAGTGCCTCGCCGCAACCTCGACATGCGTATGCCGTTCATGCGCCCCGAAACGTTCCGTCTCACTGACGTCATTCACCGTCTCGTTCGGCCACCAGGTGCCGCCGATGACGATGCCTTCCGACACAAGCCGCTGGTCGGCGACCAGCGATGCGCCGACCGCGTCGACGAAGGTGAAGCGGCCAGGGCACTGCCGGAGCACGGCGACATCGCCGACCGTGCCGGCCGCCAGCGTGCCGAGATCAGGCCGCGCGATCGCCTGTGCCGGCGCCTGCGTCGCGGCGCGCAAGACCTCGACCAGCGGCATGCCGAGCGCCAGCAGCTTCGACATGCAGACCAGGATGTCGAAAGCCGGCCCGTCGACGCAGTAGAGATGCACGTCGCTCGAGATCACGTCGGGCGCCAGCCCTTCCTCGAGCATGGCCCGGGCGACCGCGAAATCGAACGAGCCCATGCCATGGCCGATGTCGAAGATGACGCCGCGCTCGCGCGCCAGCCGCATGTCCGGCCGCACCGCACCGGAGGCAAAGACCGGCGCGTTGGGAAACGGCCGGAAGCAGTGGGTGAGGATATCGCCCCTGCGCAGGCGTGGCAGCACTTCCGAGCGGCCGGGCGGCGGCTCGTCGATATGCGCCATCAGCGGCAGACCGGTCTGGTCGGCGGCTTCCAGCGCGAGATCGACGGGTGCGATGCCGCTGGTGTCGCCGGCATGCTTGCCGGAGCGGACTTTTACGCCGACCACGACATCGCGGTGCTCGCGCACCGCCGCGACAACCTCGCGCGGTTCGCAGAGCCGGAGATCGCTGCACTCGCCGACCGACACCGTCTGCGAGAAGCCGAAAATGCCGGCAAAGGAAATGTTGACATAGGCCAGGATGCGGACCTTCGAGCGCTCCATGACGTGGCGGCGGAAGCCGAGGAAATTGCCGGCGCCCGCACTGCCCGCATCGATGAAGGTGGTGGTTCCGCTTTTGGCGGCCAACCTATCGGCATCGACGCCGAGCGAGGTGCCGCCCCAATAGACGTGGCTGTGCAGGTCGACGAGGCCTGATGTGACGATGCAGCCGGTGGCATCGACGACCTGCGCGGCGCTGGTCACCGGAATATCGGCATCGATCGCGGCGACCCGGCCATTGGCAATGGCGACATCGCGCGGTGCATCGATGCCGGCCGCCGGGTCGATCAGCCGTCCACCCTTCAGCAGGAGGTCGAATTGCATGGGGGAACCTCCGCTTCGTTGTCGCCTATCAGACTGGTCTGTACGCGACCGCCTCGACTTCGATCTTGATGTCGATCATCAGCCGCGATTCGACCGTGGTGCGGGCCGGCGGGTTCTTCGGGAAGTGCCTGGCATAGACCGCGTTGAAGGCGCCGAAATCGCGCGCATCTTCCAGCCAGATCGTCGTCTTGACGACATCGTCAAGGGTGCAGCCGGCGAGCGCCAATGCGGCCTTGATATTGGCGAGCACCTGCTCGGTCTGTTCCGATATGCCGCCCTTGACCACGATGCCATCGCTGCCGACGGGAACCTGGCCCGAGACATAAACGAGATCGCCGGCGCGCACGGCGGGCGACAGCGGCACATGCGACGTTCCAAAACATTGCTTGGGCAAGGGAAGGCCTCCTCTGATGACAGGGCGGGGCGCCATGACAGCGCCCGCTTCGATCGACATTTACCCCGATCGGGGCGATCCTCATAGAGGCCTTGTTGGAAAGCAACATTCCCAGGAATTCATGTTGCTTTATTACAGAAGCGCTTGCATCGTGCGCTCTGGCGGCCCGCCTTGCAGCCGCAACGCACAGACGCATTTGCCAGACCGGAGACAGCAGCAATGACCTACGACAAGAACCCGTTTCCGGCAGGCGACGCCGATCGTCACGCGCTCTGGGAAATGCTGGTGCGGCGCGACATCGACGCTTTCATCGGCCAGGACTGGCCGACGGTCGAGGATGATTTCGTCGCCGAAAGCTTCTTCGGCATGCACGCGCATTTCCTGAGCAATGCCGATGCCTGGCGACTGCAGTTTCCGAGGCTGGAAATCTATCGCGACGAGTGGCTGCGTCAGGCCAAGGAGACTGCGGCGACCAAATTCGCCGAGCCGCTGCGCGAGGCGCTGTTTCGCGTCACCAACATGCGCGACATCGATGTCGACGGCGACCGCGCCGTACTGCACAAGAAATTCGACGGCTCGGTCGCCAAGGCCGACGGCAGCGTCGACAGGCTGAAATGGCAGACGCTGTATTTCTGCACCAAGGTCGGCGGACGCTGGAAGATTGCGGGCTTCGTCGGCTACATGCCGCACCCGCTTGGCAGCTAAGCAATTCCGGGGAAGTGTGACGCGGTTTTCCCGGGAAAAGCGCATAGCCCTTTCCCTTGGGAATTGCGCCAAAGCAAAAACAAGCAGCCGCCCAGGAGAGCGCGACGAAGGCCGGGAACAGCAGGTCGGTCGCCGCACCATCGGCGCGCCGTCGGGCGTAGCGGCCTTTTACGAGACCCATTCTTACGAATTTGTATGCCGCCGGACAGGCTGATGTGAACTCTGCTGCCTACTGTGCGGATAACGGCTTGCCTTTGCCTGGTCGAGATCGAGCGGTGCGGCAACGGCTTGTCACGCCATGAAGGTATGGGCAGCCGCAGCATCCATCGAGGACATCAGGCATGCTCGCGCCCAACATGCAACAACCCGCCGCACCGAGCCACAACAGGGTTCCCGACGTCACCCTCGATTTCTGGCTGATCAAGCTGATGGCGGTCACCATGGGCGAAACAGCGGCCGACTATCTCTCAGACACAATCGGATTTGGGCTGCCCGTCACCTCGCTGATCATGACCGGTATCCTGATTGCCGCGCTTGTCGTCCAATTCGCGCAGAAACGCTATGTGCCCTGGGCCTACTGGCTGGCAGTGGTGCTGATCAGCATCGTCGGCACGCTGGTCACGGACAATCTGGTCGACGATTTCGGCGTGCGCCTGCAGACGACGACCATTGCCTTCTCGGTCGCGCTCGCCGCGACATTCGCGGTCTGGTACGCCAGTGAAAGGACGCTGTCGATCCACACCATCTTCACCACCAAGCGTGAGATCTTCTACTGGCTGGCGATCCTCCTGACCTTCTCGCTCGGCACCGCCGCGGGCGACCTCGTCGCCGAGACCTTCGACATGGGCTACCTCGGCACCGGCCTGCTGTTCGGCGGCGCGATCGCGCTCATCGTGCTCGCCTACTGGCTGCTCAATCTCGACGGCATCGTGGCCTTCTGGCTCGCCTACATCCTGACACGGCCGCTCGGCGCTTCCTTCGGCGACCTGCTGTCACGGTCGGTCAGGCATGGCGGCCTGGGCTTCGGCACCATCTTCACCAGCCTGCTCTTCCTCGGCTGCATCATTGCCCTCGTCGTTCACATGACCTTGAAGAGCACAACCGACGACGCCGACGAAATCCTGCTGGAGTCGGAATAGACCTTAGCGTGAATGCGGCGGAACAGAATGGAAATTTGTTCTGTAGCGATCCTTCCCACCGACGTCAGGTTTTGCATCGCCGCGCGACCCAGAGATGTCACGGCATCCAGGGGGAAGCTGGGAAGGCTTCGGCCCAACCCTAAGTGGCCTGCGGCCTCGCGACATCCTAGGAACGGACCCGTGCCGGTGCTAGCTTGCCGGTCTCGGCAACGGACCGGACCTTATATGCGACTGCTTCTCGTCGAGGACGACCTCAGGACGGCCGACTACATCGTCAGGGGACTGACCGAGGCCGGCCATGTCTGCGACCTCTTGCGCAACGGGCATGACGGGCTTTTCGCGGCGACCAGCGGCAGCTATGACGTGATCGTCGCCGACCGCATGATCCCGGGCCTCGACGGCCTGTCGATGGTCAAGGCGATCCGCGCCGCGGGCATACGGACGCCGGCGATCTTTCTCACCTCGGTCGGCGGCGTCGACGACCGCGTCGAAGGCCTCGAGGCCGGCGGCGACGACTATCTGGTCAAGCCCTTCGCCTTTTCCGAGCTTCTCGCCCGCATCAACGCGCTTGGCCGCCGGCCGGCCGCGCAGGAGCAGAAAACCGTTCTGCGGGTCGCCGACCTCGAGATGGACCTGATCATGCGGCGCGTTATCAGGCGGGGCCAACCGATCGACCTGCAGCCGAGGGAGTTCAGCCTGCTGGAAGTGCTGATGCGCGGCGAAGGCCGCGTCATCACCCGCACCATGCTTCTCGAGCGCGTCTGGGATTTTCATTTCGATCCCAGGACCAGCGTCGTCGAGACCCATATCAGCCGGCTGCGGGCCAAGATCGACAAGCCGTTCGAAACCCAGCTCATCCACACGGTCCGCAACACCGGCTACAGCCTGCACGCGCCGCCATGACCGAGACCTGGTCCCGCCTGCTGCGCAGCACGCCGTTCCGGCTTGCCTTGACCTTCGCCTTTCTGTTCGTGCTGGCCTTCATCTTGTCGGGCGCCATCGTCTACCAGATGATGAGCGCCGATCTTGCCGAGCGGCTCGACGACACCATCAAGGAAACCTACGCCGTCGTCGCCGCGACCTATGCCGACAATGATCTCAAGGAGCTGGTGGAGACCGTCGGCAGCCACTCCATGCGCAGCCCTAGGAAACAACAGCTGTTTTCGCTGACCGACGCGGCCGGCAATCGCCTGGCAGGCAATTTCACCGCGGCGGGGCTTCCCGACGGCTTCTCGATGTTCAATGCCGAAATGCCTGGCGTGCCGCCCGGCGCCGAGTACCGCGCCTATTCCGGCTCGATCGGCGGCAACAGTTTGACCGTCGCCTTCAGCCTTTCCGAGACGGAGGAGCTGGAAGAGGTGGTGCTGATGAGCTTCGGCTGGGGAACGCTGATCATCACCGGGCTGGCGGTCGCCGGCGGCGCGCTGCTTGCCTCGCGCGTCCAGCGCCGTCTCGACGGCATCGCCGCCACCATGGTGGACGTCTCGCATGGACGGCTGGACACCCGCATTCCGCTGACCGGCAAGGGCGACGATATCGACATCGTCTCCAACCAGGTCAACGCCGCGCTCGACCGCCTGTCGGCGCTTGTCGAAGGCATGAAGCAGGTCAGCGCCAACATCGCGCACGATCTGAAGACGCCGCTCAACCGGCTGCAGATGATCCTCGACACCGCGACCGAAAAGAACCTCTCGGGTCAGAAAATCACCAGTGAACTCGCCGAGGCATATGCCGAGAGCCTGCAGATCAACGAGACCTTCGACGCGCTGCTGCGCATCGCGCAGATCGAGGCCGGCGCCCGCCGGGCGCGGTTCACCGATGTCGATCTGGGCGAGGTGCTGCAAACCATCGCCGAGATCTACGCCGACGTGGCCGAGGACGACGGAAAATCGCTGTCGTTGGCGCAACCGCAGGAAACGATGGACCGCATCCACGGCGACCGGGAGCTGCTGACGCAGATGTTCGCCAATCTGGTCGAGAATGCGCTGCGCCATTGTCCATCAGGCACTTCCATCAAACTGTCGGCGACGCGCCAGGGCGACCACGTTGTCGCCAGCGTTGCCGACAACGGATCCGGCATTCCCGCCGACGAGCGTGAGAAGGTCTTCCAGCGGCTTTACCGGCTGGACCACAGCCGTTCGACGCCGGGCAGCGGGCTGGGTTTGAGCCTTGTCAGGGCCATCGCCGATCTGCATGGTGCATCGATTACACTCGAGGATTGCCGGCCGGGGCTTGAGGTGGCGGTGAGTTTTCCCTTGGCGATGGATTAGCCGGTGCAACGGCTAGTGCTGGCCAACTCCAGCTTGGGTTCCTCGCCCCACGAGAGTGGGGAGAGGTGGCTCGGCGAAGCCGAGACGGAGAGGGGAACGCCCTACGAAAGCCCCCTCTCCGGCCCCATCCCAGCCACCAAACCCCCCCAAATTGACGGGGCGAGCAACCAAAGACCCCAAAAACAACCCCAAAAAACGAAAGTCTATT